>QHUF01000300.1 GCA_003221075.1 Gemmatimonadota bacterium | reverse complement strand
CGATCCCGTTGGCGCGGAGCGCGTGCAGAACCGGATTCACTTCGCTGGCGATCAACACGAAATCACCGGTCGCGGCTGCCGTAGTCGCCCGGATCGCCTGAATGTTGATTGCGGTTGCGACGCCCATCGCCGGCGGAACTTCAACACTATCCATCATCACGGTGCCCGCGCGGGGGACGCTGAGCTGATAGACGCCGCCGATGGCCTTGCCGTGCACGCCGAGCACTTGGGCAATCTGAACGGTGTCGAGGCCGAGCGGTGGTGGCGTACTGGTTATCGGCGCCGGCGTTCTGGTAGACGCGAGCGCTTCGTGCACCGCTCTGGCGAGCGCGACTGGCCGTCCCCGGCCGCCAATATGGAGATAGACCACGTGCGGCGATTCGCTCAGCAGGTGATTGTGCAGGGCCGTTTGCTCGACACCGGCCCGCTGCAGGGCGTCGACTACAGCCGCCACCTCGATCGGCAGCAGGACCAGATCGCCCATTAACATTGCGGTGCTGTCGTTCGTCTGTTTGAACGCCACCCAGGATCCCAGGGCGAAAGTCGGCCGTACTTTGACCGCTCCCACTGTGACGTGAAGATCATTTCGGGGGAAGCCGACGCGGTAGGTTTCCCCTTGCATGTTGCCCGATCTGCCCAGGATACTGTCGATCGCCTTCCAATTCGTCGGCGTTTGAGCATTAGGCTGCCGAAATATCAGGCTGACCGTGCACAGAGTGGAAACGGCGCCGAGCATGTGAACTCCCGGTGGAGAGTGTACGTTCAGGAGAGACGTTTAGGTCGCAACACTGTGCCGAACCCGGAGTATGGGGGTAATCCTAGGACATGAACACCATTGCCCGCGTCACGCTGCTGCTGGGGGCGCTGAGTCTTGTCGCGTCCGCCGCGCAAACCCAGACCTCCTTCGGCCGCAATGCCGTCCAGTACAAGACGTTCCACTTCAAGATTCTGAAGACCCAACACTTCGACGTCTACTTCTATGATGACGAAGCCGACGCTGCTGCTCAGGCGGCGCGCATGGCCGAACGGTGGTACACGAGAATATCCACGGTGCTGCGCCACCAATTGAGCAGTCGCCAGCCGTTGATTCTTTACGCGGACCACCCCGCGTACAACCAGACCAATATCGCCCAGGTGGAGGGGAGCGAAGGTGTCACCGAGAGCCTCAAGCGGCGTATCCTTCTTCCACTGGGGGCATCGCCGTTCGAAACCGATCACGTGATCGGTCACGAGCTGACCCACGCGTTCCAGTACGACATCACCGGTGTCGCTCGCGGCAACATGGCCGCAGCGTTCAACCGCGTCCCGCTCTGGTTCATCGAAGGGATGGCGGAGTACGTCTCGCTCGGGAATGTGGATCCTCACACGACGATGTGGATGCGGGACGCGGTCCGCACCGGCCGCCTGCCCAAGTTCCGCGACCTGGAAAACCAGCGGTACTTCCCCTACCGCTGGGGTCAGTCCTTCTGGGCGTACCTCGGCGGAACGTACGGCGATGACATCGTCGGAGCGCTGCTTCGCTCCGCCGGCCGCAGCGGCAACGTCCAGGGGGCCCTCGAGCAGATGACGCACCGGCCGGCGGACAGTCTCATTGCCGACTGGCATCGCGCGCTGACCGACGCGGCAAGGCCGATCGCAGTCGCGACCGGAACGCCGCTGCCCACCGACCGCGCACAGCGGGATCAGGCACGGTTGACGCCAGTCACGACGGCCGGGGCACGCGCGCTCGTGAGCCCCGGCAAGGAACAGCACTACAACATCGCGCCGGCACTGAGTCCCGACGGCACGCGCATGGCCTACATCTCGGACGCGGGACTATTTTCGTACGACTTGTACCTCGCCAATGCGGAGAACGGCCAGACGATCCGCAAGCTCGTGTCCGCGACCCGCGATCCCCATCTCGAGAGCATGCAGCTCATCAACTCGGCAGGCGCCTGGAGCACCGACGGCCGCTTCGCGTTCGGTGCGATCGTCACCGGCCGGCCGGCGCTCCGCATCGTGAAGGGCGATAACGGCGACCTGATCAAGGAGATCAAGTTTCCGTCACTCGGCGAGATCTTCAATCCGACGTGGTCGCCCGACGGGAAACAGATTGCGTTCAGTGCGCAAGTCGGCGGGGTCACCGATCTCTTCGTGTACGATCTCGACAGCGGCCAGCAGCGGCGCCTGACCAATGACGCCTACGCCGACCTCGAGCCCGCGTGGTCACCCGATGGTTCGCTGATTGCATTCGCGACCGATCGCTTCACCACATCCCTGGACGATCTGTCGTACGGCGATTATCAACTCGCCGTGATCGATCCCAGGGGCGGCGGTCAGATCCGGCAGCTCCCGCATCTCCCGAAAGCCAAGCACATCAATCCGCAGTGGAGTCCCGACGGGAAGAGCCTCTACTTCCTCGGCGATCCGGGCGGGATCACGAACGTATTTCGCCTGTCCCTCGACGGCGGCGCGATCGCGCAAGTGACGAATGTGTTCACCGGCGTCAGCGGCATCACCTCGCTGAGTCCGGCGCTCAGCGTCGCACAGAAGGCGCCGCGCGCCGTGTTCGCGGTCTACTCCGATGGCGGCTACGCGATTCAGGCGATCGACGACATCCGGGCGCTCGAGGGCGGACCGATCGTCCAGCTGCCGCCGACCGCCGCGGCACTGCCGCCCCTGGAACGGGCCGAGGTCGGAACCGGCATCGCGACGCTGATTCGAGATCCCAAGCCCGTGCCGCCGGCGGCGACGGTCGACCTCAGCAGTGCGGTCAAGGACTACCGTCCCAAGCTGTCGCTCGACTTCATCGCCCAGCCCTCCCTCGCGGTCGCGGCCGATCGTTTCGGGACATACATCGGCGGTGGTGCCACGCTGTACTGGAGCGACATGCTCGGTGACCACAATCTCGTCACGATGGCACAGTTCCAGGGTCGCCTGTCGGACTTCGCCGCGGCGACCGCATACCTCAACCGGAAGTCGCGCCTGACGTGGGCCGTCGGCGCCCAACAGATCCCGTATATCTATGGGGGTGTGTTCGGATACCAGGATCCGAACACGGGCCTCTTCGTGGAGGAAATCCAGCGGATCAAGCAGACCAATCGCGGACTGGACGGAGTAGCGGCGTACCCGTTCAACCGCTCGGATCGCTTCGAGGTATCGGCCGGGTTGCAGCAAATCTCGTACGATAACGAGCTGCAGAAGCACGGGTTCAATCAGGACGGCTCGCCCGCGTTCGACTCGACCATCCACTTCCCCGTTCCGCCGCCGGTGACGTTGGAGCAGGCGAGCTTTGCGCTCGTGCACGACAACTCGTACTATGGCGCCACGGGCCCCATTCTCGGTGATCGCTGGAGGCTCGAGGCAGATCCGACATTCGGTGGCCTGCAGTTCCTCACGACCTATGTGGACTATCGGAAGTACGTGATGCCGCTCCGTCCGTTCACGTTGGCCGTACGTGCGCTCCATATCGGCCGCTACGGCAGGGATGCTGAAGACCAGCGCATCTATCCGCTGTTCATCGGCTATCAGAGCCTGGTGCGCGGTTACGACAGAGGAAGTTTCCAGACGAGCGAGTGTACGGGCGGCTCGGCGACGTCGTGCCCCGTCTTCGATCAGCTCTGGGGCAGCCGGCTGCTCGTCGGTAACATCGAGCTGCGATTCCCGCCGTTCGGGTTACTCGGCGCGGGCGGCGGGTACTACGGCATCCTGCCGATCGAAGCGGGCATTTTCTATGACGCCGGCGTGGCGTGGACGCAGAGCGAGGGGGCGAGACTGTTCGGGGGCACGCGCAACTGGGTCCGCAGCGCGGGCGTATCGCTCCGCATGAATCTGCTGGGGTACGCGATCGGCCAGATGGACATCGCGCATCCGTTCGACCGGCCGCAAAAAAACTGGATGGTCCGGTTCGGTCTGACCGAAGGGTTCTAGTTTTTTCAGCGCACGGGCAACCCGCTCGGTACCGAAGCCGGCATGATGCCGGACAGATCGCGGGCGGCAGGGTCCGTGAGCGACTTGAGAAACTCCACCAGATCGGCGCGTTGCGTGTCCGTCAAATGCAATGGCTGCCGGACGCGCCCGTCCAGGCTCGCGAGCACGGCATTGATCGTGGCGGCATCACCGTGATAGCTGTCCCGGACGTTCGCGGGGAGCGTGGCCGGGTCGAACGTTTGCAACGACGTCGGCACGTCGTTGTAGTGCTTCACGACGGCCTCCAGCGTGGCGAACGAGCCATTGTGGAAGTACGGCGCCGTGAGCTCGACGTTGCGCAGCGGCGGAACCCGGAACGCGAACTGGTAGAACTGGTTGTCGACGAGCTCGCCGCGTCCTTTGTCGAGCGGCGCGCCCTGACCCACGCCCGGTCCGAGCTGCGGGATGCCCGTATTCGCGAAGTCCCGTCCGCCCAGGAACGGCCCGTTGTGACACGACGAGCAGCGAGCCTCGCCGAAGAACAGCACGGCACCACGTTTCGCTGCCGGCGATAGCGCGGCGTTGTCCCGCGCCAGGTAGCGGTCAAAGGGCGAACCCGTCTTCATCAGCGCATCCATTTGAAATGTCGCTATCGCCAGCGCCGCGTCCTGGAAGCGCAGGCTGGAGACGGGGACAGACGGGAACGCGGCCTTGAACATCGTCACGTATCCCGGCACGGCGACGAGCCGCTGCATCACGCCCTGCCAGATCGCCGCCGACTGCGTGTCCTCGAACTGCGCGAGCTCGTTGGGGTTTCCGAAGACATCGACGTCACCTTTTTCGCCGCGCATCTCCCGGCGATTCAAAACCGGAAGCATGGCCTGCGACACCAGCAGGCTGCCGGAATTCACCGGCAGGACGACGTCCGCAAGTGGCGGACCGAAGCGCCCCAGCCGGCCATCCCAAAAGACGTACGGCATACCGATCGCGCTGTTCAGCAGGGTGGGCGCGTTGCGCGGCACAAACGAACGCCCCGCGCCGAGCGTGCGTGCGGGACCGGAGCCGGTGCCGCCGGTTCCCACTGCCAGGGCCAGTCCATCCCCCGCGTGCTGCGCGGGGTCGTGACAGGTGGCGCAGGAAATGTCGCGGTTGCCGCTCAGAATCTTGTCGAACATCAGCGCCTGGCCGAGGGCCACGAGCCTCGGATCCTGTTGGCCGAGATCGCCGATCGGGACGACACCCCATTGGTTGAACTGGCGGCGCAGCTGCGCGTCGATCGACTCGGGCAGCCCTTCGACCGGCATCTGCTCGTCGCATGCGGCAAGACCGAGGACGGCGAGGATGCACAGCGCTCGGACATGTCTGGTCATCGTGAGTCTCCTTGCCGTTCAGCGCAGCGGCAGCGACAGCGAGATCTGATGAGTCGTGGTGCTGACGTCCGTCAGGTTGAGCGGTCCGCTCGGTGCCGCCAGGATCGTTCCGCCGGCTAACGCGACGTCCCGAAGTCCCCACGGCGCCGGCGTGAACTCCGACTGCGGGCGGCCCGCACCATGGGTGACGCTGCCACGGTAGCGGATCTCGAATTCCGGGAAACGGAGGCTCAACCCCCAGGTGGGTGTCCACTCCATCCAGCCGGTCGTCAGCTGTCGCTGCAACGCCTGCACGTTGTCCTGCTGCTCCAGGCTGTAGCGCACCGAGCGGAGGATGAGTCCGAGCTGCAGGCCGACGGCCTTTCCCAAGCCTTTGAGCTCGATGTCCCGTCCGGCGCCGATGCGCAGCTGCGTATTGGAGAAGTGAAAGTGGTTTTCGACGGTCTTTGCGCCCGCCGCGAGCGTGTCACCGGAGGCGGTGCTCATCGGCGCGACTGCATCGGCCCAGGTGTAGCTTCGGATCGGCTCGTACACGAAGTCCACGCCGAACGTCGCCGCACCGCGTACCTTGGACAGCCCGATGCCAAAATCAAAGGCCGTCGAGTGTCCGGGGTCGCGAGGAATGGCGGGAACGTTCGCCAGCTCATAATTCGGAATCTTGGGGTGTGACGACTGATTCACGGTGGCGATCCAGCCGATCCGCCAGCCCGCGGCGTTGAAGGGAAAGGCGTACTTGAGATGCATTCCCCAGGTATGTGTCCGGTCGAGGTTCTGCTCGATGCGAGCGCGCTGGAGCAGCAACTCGGTGCCTGGGTCCCAGAAGTTGTCGACGTAGGTCACTGTGTGCGTGGCGGCAAAATCGTTGTGGAGGATCAGCGCTTCCAGCGAACGCGCACCCCACTGCCCCGGCCATGCTTTCACGGCACCGACTCGGAGATCGAGGGTATGGCCACGTTGCACGACGCGCCGGCTGCCGGCATACAGCAGGTCGACGCCGTCGAGCGCGTGGAGTCCGGTCCACAACGCGCTCGCGCCGATCGAGATGTTGCTCCCCGACAGATCGCGACCGACCATCGCGAACGCGTACTCGTTGCCGTGCGCTCGAGTGTCGGGTTGGGGGATGCGGGGATCGGCTACGAGCGGGCGGACATCGTTTGGAGTGGCGACGCCGAAAAATTGGTCGGGCCCGGGCGGGCGACTGGGGTCCACCTGTTGCAACGCCAGCGCCAATCCGCCGTACCACTCCCTCGAGCGGGCCAGCGCGGCGAACGGCAACGATCTGCCCCCGCCGGCGTTCCGCGAAACGCTGTACACAGTCGGCGAGCTGAAGAAGCGGGCACCAGCGAGTCGTGTCCCCATGGCCGGATTCACGAATGGATCGTTCAGTGAGTCCGCGAGCGCGATCGAAACACTCCCCATGCCGAGATTGTTGGCGGGGAAGATCTGAAATTGATCGCCCTGGGCGATGGGGATTGTCTTGATCGGGATCAGCTGCGCGCGTACGGGAGCGGCGAGACAGAGGAGTGGAACGACGAGACGAACGGCCCGGAGGCCGGAGGGCGCCATAGATACCTCGACGGAAAAGGGTCCCTTTCGAAAACGATACCAAGTCAGACCCCCGTCGCGTCACGTGGACGCCCGTAACGTCATATTGCATCCACGCAACAGCCACGGAATTCGGAGGAGTCATGAAACAGCGCAAACTCGGCGAGCAGGGCCCTCAGGTATCGGCCTTGGGCCTCGGGTGCATGGGGATGTCGGACTTCTACGGGAGCCGGGATGACGCGGAGTCCATCGCGACGATTCACCGGGCCCTGGATCTGGGCATCAATTTCCTCGACACGGCCGATGTCTACGGCCCCTTCACCAACGAGGTCCTGGTCGGGAAGGCGATCAAGGGGAGGCGCCAGGGAATCATCCTGGCCACGAAATTCGGCAACGTGCGGGCTCCCGACGGCAAGTTCATCGGCCAAAACGGCCGGCCCGAATACGTAAAGGCCGCGTGCGATGCCTCGCTGGGACGCCTCGGCGTCGATCACATCGACCTGTACTATCAGCACCGCGTCGATCGCGCGGTGCCGATCGAGGAGACCGTCGGAGCGATGGCGGATCTGGTGCGTGCGGGGAAGGTGCGGTTTCTCGGGCTGTCCGAGGCGTCCGCGCAAACGGTGCGGCGTGCGCACGCGGTTCATCCGATCTCTGCCCTCCAGACGGAGTACTCGCTATGGAGCCGCGACGTGGAGGACGAGATCCTGCCGACCGTGCGCGAGCTCGGGATCGGCTTTGTCGCCTACAGTCCGCTCGGCCGGGGATTCCTCACAGGCCAAATCAAGCGTCCGGAAGACATTGCTGAGGGCGACTGGCGCAAGAACCATCCGCGCTTTCAGGGCGAGAACTTCCAGAAGAATCTGGATCTCGTCCGGCGCGTCGAAGCGCTGGCGCGCCAGAAGCGCTGCACGCCCGGCCAGCTCGCATTGGCATGGCTGCTCGCCAAAGGGGAAGACATCGTCCCGATTCCCGGCACCAAGCACCGCAAGTACGTGGAGGAAAACGTCGGCGCCCTCACCGTGACGGTGTCGGGCGCCGAGATCGCGCAGATCGAGGACGTGGGTCGCGCCGCGGGCGCACGTTATCCCGAGGGCGGGATGCGGACCGTCAACGGGTAGCGGCCACCTTTCCTTCAGCCGCTTCTTCCAGCGTCGCGATATCGAGCTTCTTCATCTGCAGCACCGCCTGCATGACGCGATTCGCCTTCTTGGGGTCGCCACTCATGAGCTTGCCGAGCGCCGCCGGCACGATCTGCCAGGAGAAGCCAAATTTGTCCTTGAGCCAGCCGCACTCGCTCTCCTTTCCCCCGCCGGATGTGAGCTTGTTCCAGTACTCATCGATCTCCTTTTGCGTCTCGCAGTTCACGACGAACGAGAAGGCCTCGCTGAACTTGAACTGCGGGCCGCCGTTCAGCGCCGTGAATTGCTGGCCCTCGAGCTGAAAGTTGACGACCATCACGGAGCCTTTGGGACCCGGCCCCGCGTCGCCGTAGCGGCTGACGTTGAGGATCTTCGAGTTCTTGAAGATCGACGTGTAGAATTGCGCCGCCTCTTCGGCGTTGGTGTCGAACCACAGGAATGGCGTGATCTTCTGCATACGGATTCTCCTTGATCGTCAGGTTACGCGGTTAACAGCTCATCCAGGCGAACGTAGCTCGCCTCCAACCCCTTCGTCGCGCCCATCTTGAGGGCGGCGTCCCGTGCTTCGCGCGTCGCGTAACGGACCGTCGTGCTGACGGTCGTCTTGCCGCCATTTCCCGGCCTTCGGCGTTGCGCCAGACGTAGCGGTACTTCCCGCCAACGCGCAGATCGATCTCACAAACCGGCATCGTCCATCCGGGCGGTCCCAGGAGCCACCGCTGTACCAGCTCGGGTTTGGTGAGCGCGTCGAACACCATACCCCGCGGGGCGTCGAATTCCCGCGTCATGACGAGCTCGCGCTCGGACGGAGTAGTAACCTTGAGAGCCGCCGTCTTCATCTTGTTCTCCTCTTTTTGTTCGGCTTGGGCTTAACCTCATCCAAGAGCGCGTCGATTGTTCTCTTCTGCTTGTGCTTGAGCTCCTGCAGCACGGCGTCGAGCCGTTTGAAATTCCCTTCCCAGATCTTGCGGTAACGCTCGATCCAGTCGGTGGCCTCGGCGAGCGGGCGCGGCTCCAGACGCCGCGGCCGGCGCTGCGCCTCACGGCCGCGCGAAATCAGACCGGCGCGCTCCAGCACCTTCAGGTGCTTCGAGATGGCGGGCTGGGTCATGTCGAACGGCTCGGCCAGCTCGGCGACCGACGCCTCGCCGGTGGCGAGGCGGGCCAGGATGGCCCGGCGCGTCGGATCGGCGAGGGCCGCGAAGGTGGCGTCGAGAATATCACTAGTTGGTTTCATAACCTGATGGTAATATACAACGCGTCCCGTCCGGCCGTCAAGGCCTTATCGTTCGGGGGTGAAAATCGCCACCTGGAACGTCAACGGGATTCGGGCCCGCGCCGCGCAGCTCTCGGAGTGGCTGCAGCGTGACCGGCCCGACGTGGTCTGCCTGCAGGAGCTGAAGGCCACAGCGGCGCAGATCCCCGCCGAATCCAAGCTACCCGACTACCACGCCTACTGGCACACCTTGAAGGGGTATTCGGGAGTATCTCTGCACGTCCGGAAGGATCTGTTCGCGGTCGATCCCGTCTTCAGCCACCCCCCGTTCGACATGGAATCGCGGATCGTGCAAGTGGAGCACGGCAATCTCGTGATCGCCTCGGCGTACGTGCCGAACGGCGGCAAAGACTACCCCGCCAAGCTCGCCTTCGTGAAAAGCCTGATCGATTGGGCCGCGCGGCTGACGGCAGACGGCAGACAGCTGCTGCTCTGCGGAGACATGAACATCGCGCGCAGCGAGATGGACGTGCACCCCAAGGAGCGGAAGCCGAACGCGGTAGGCCAGCGCCCCGAGGAGCGTGCCCTGTTCGAGACGCTGCTCGGCACGCACCTGGTCGATCTGGGCCGGCGGTTCGATCCCGACAATTCGAATCTGTTCACGTGGTGGGCGCCATGGCGGAATCTTCGCGCCCGCAACATCGGCTGGCGACTCGACTACGTCCTTGCCTCTCCGGCGCTCGCCGAACGGGCGACCAGCTGCGTCGTGCAGGCGGACGTGGGAACGAGCGATCACGCACCGGTGGTGATGACCGCCTGACCAGGCGCCTGCGCGCCAAACGACACAATCAGTCGTGCAAATCGTAACGTCGAGCACTATCGTATTGCCCATGTCTCCGGTGCGCGTTTACGGAAAAGCAGCGCCGCAGCCCGCGGAGGGATCGCCGCTGCTGGCCGGCCTGCTCGTCTCCATTGTGATCGTGGTGGTCTGGGTGGGTTTGGTCTACGTGACGCACAACGCCGTTGGCGTCGCTGCATGGGGTGTCGGAGGACTGCTAGGGATCGTGGTCGCAAAGTCGGCCAAGCCGCCCACGAAAGCGACTGGAGCGCTGGCGGCGGTGCTGACTCTCGTGACGGTCCTTCTGGCAAAAGTGGTGCTGGTCGTGGCTGCCCTGCAGCCGATGATCCGGCAGGAGCTCGCCAACGATCCAAGTACGCTGACCGTGCTGTTTTTGATCGAAAAGACCCAGCACAAGTCCTTCTCGCCCCAACTGCAGGCGACCATCGATGCACGCCCCGAGCTCGTGGCCGATTCGACCTTCTTCGGCCCGGGACATGAATTGCGGCAGCAGATGCTCGAGGAAGCGGGCGCAGCCGCGAAAGCCTCATCGTTCGCGGAACGCGACCGTCTCGTGCACGTGCACTTTGACAGGTTTATCGACAAGCTGGGATTCTGGGTTTTGCTGCTGAGCACGTTCGGACTACTGGACGTCTTGTGGATTGGCCTCGGGATGTCGACGGCGTGGACTCTGGGACAGGGACGGATCTGAGCTAGGTCCCGGTCCCCTTCCCCATGTCGCGCTCCTCGCGCTCGCGCTGTTCTCGCGCCAACCGGACCCGCTCCTGGCGCTCCTTCAGCGCGGCGGCAGCGGTCGCCTCCCGCTCACGCTCCTGCGCAACAAAATCGGTATTGGCAGCGGTTTCTTCCCTAGCCCGGCTGACCCGCTGCTGGCGCTCGCGCACGCTGTCCTTTTGCCGCTGCTCGCGTTCGACATCACGCTGGGCCTGATTCTTGGTATGCGCCCACCACAACACCAAGAAGAGCCCGAATTGAGCGGGCAGCACGAAAATGAAGGACCCCGGGAATAAACCTTTGACCGCAGTCGTGACTGCGACACTCGCCAAGGCCCACTTCCACCCTGACATGTGCTCGTATTCTGCGGCGAAGTAGAACAACGCCGCGAACCCAAAGAGACCACCACCGATCCCAAGCATGCATTAATATGTGAATCCAGGTTTTGTGATGCAATATTTTGGTGCAGATACCCACTCAGGAGGGTGACAGAATGCCCCGCATTGTCTGGATCATCCTGATAATTGTGATCTTTGGCGTGGCGACCTTTTTCCTGCGGCGGTACATGGAGCGTTGACGTGTTGACGGTGTTTCTGCTGTCCCCAGCCAGCTGCGCCGGCAGGCGCGC
>QHUF01000299.1 GCA_003221075.1 Gemmatimonadota bacterium | reverse complement strand
GTAGCTAATGCCCTTCTTGCCGACGAGGTGCAGCTCGGTGTGGACGTCCTGCCGCTCGAGGTCCTCGAGCCGCCGCCGCGCCTCGCGAATCAGGTTCGCATTGAACGCGCCGCACAGCCCGCGGTTCGACGTGATCAACAGCAGCGCCGCCCGTCGCACCCCCGCGCCCCGTCCCGTGTGGCCGGGCTGGCGCAGCAGCGGGAATCGCTCGGCGAGCTCGGGCGAGTAGAGCTCCCCGATCACCTCCGCCAGCGCCTGGGCGTAGGGACGCGCGCCCACCACGCGGTCCTGCGCGCGCTTGAGCTTCGACGTGGACACGAGCTCCATCGTCTTCGTGATCTTGCGCGTGTTTTGCACCGAGCGGATTCGCCGCTTCAGCTCGCGGGGCTTCGCCATTACAGCGCCTTGTACTCCTCGATCGCTTTGCGCAGGCGGGCGCTCAAGTCATCCGACAGCGCGCGCTTGGTCCGAATCTCGTCGGCGATCTCGGGATGCTGCGCCGCCATGAACTCGAGCAGCCCTTTCTCCCACTCCTTGATCTCGGGGACATTCAGGTCGTCGATCAAGCCGTTCGTGACCGCAAAGATCACGATTACCTGCTGCTCGACGGGCATCGGCTGATACTGCGGCTGCTTCAGCACTTCCACGACGCGCGCGCCGCGCGCCAGCTGCCGCTGCGTCGCCGGGTCGAGCTCCGAGCCGAACTGGGCGAACGCCTCGAGCTCGCGGTATTGCGCCAGATCGAGCCGCAGCCGCCCGGCGACCTGCTTCATCGCCTTGATCTGCGCGTTGCCGCCGACCCGGCTCACCGAGATGCCGGCGTTCACCGCAGGCCGCACGTTCGAGTAGAACAGGTCGGTCTCGAGAAAGATCTGACCATCGGTGATCGAAATGACGTTCGTCGGGATGTAGGCGGAGACGTCGCCCGCCTGCGTCTCGATGATCGGCAGCGCCGTCAGCGACCCGCCGCCCATTTCGTCGGACAGCTTCGCGGCGCGCTCGAGGAGACGGCTGTGGAGATAGAACACGTCGCCGGGGTACGCCTCGCGGCCGGGCGGGCGTCGCAGCACCAGCGACAGCTGCCGGTACGCCGCCGCCTGCTTGGACAAGTCGTCATAGATGCAGAGTGTCGCCTTCTTCTCGTCGTACATGAAGTACTCGGCCATCGTGCAGCCGCTGTACGGCGCGATGTACAACATCGGCGCCGGCTCCGATGCCGATGAGACGACGACGATGGTGTACGACATCGCGTCGTGCTCCTTGAGCCGTTCCACCACTGCCGCGACGGTTGAGTTCTTCTGGCCGATCGCGACGTACACGCAGATGACGCCCTGCCCCTTTTGATTGATGATCGTGTCGACCGCGATCGCGGTCTTCCCCGTTCCTCGGTCTCCGATGATCAGCTCCCGCTGGCCGCGGCCGATCGGAATCATCGAATCGATCGCCTTGATGCCGGTCTGGAGCGGCTCCTTCACCGGCTGGCGCTTGATGATGCCGGGGGCGACGATCTCCACTTTGCGGCTCTTTGTGGTATGAATCGGGCCTAGCCCGTCCACCGGCCGGCCCAGTGCATCCACCACCCGTCCGACCATCGCCGGGCCGACGGGCACCTCGAGCACGCGGGCGGTGCGGCGCACCTCGTCGCCCTCGCGCAGCTCGAGATAGTCGCCGAAAATCACTGCGCCGATGTTGTCTTCCTCGAGGTTCAGGGCCAGGCCGGTGATCTTCTCTCCGGTCGCCGAGACCGTGAATTCGAGCATCTCGCCCGCCATCGCGGACGTCAGCCCGTAGATCCGGGCGATGCCGTCCTTCACCTCCAGCACGGTACCGACTTCGCGGACGTCGATATCCGCCAGGTCAGCGGCCTGGATCTCCTTGAGGAGAAGGTTCTTCAGCTCGCCGGGACGGAGTATGGAGTCGGTCGCCATTGATGTACCGGTTGAGAGATTGTGAAAAATATCACAAAGTACGAGGTGCGGCAACAACCCGTGGAAATGTGTCGTGTAGGGGCGCAGCATGCTGCGCCCCTACATCCGAAAAACATGCTGCCCGCTAGACGCGTGACCTGGTCCTGCCTCTTAGAAATCTCGTGAGTACCCCACGCGGTCCCAGCTCGCGCAACTCCACCGGCGTCGCCCCCGCGACCCGGCGTGCCGCACCGGCTAAATGGCTCGGCGATGCGTAGCCGAGGATACGGACGACGCCGCGAACGGTATACCCGGGGTTCCCGAGCAGGTCCGCCGCACAGGCCGCGCGGGCCAGATCGATGACGCGCTTCAGGTTCGGTGCTCCTCCCGCGCCGAATTCCCGCGAGAGATGCTCGCGCGTCACGCGCAGCACCTGGGCGACGTGCCCCGTCTTGGTGGGCGTGCCCGCGCGCCGCAGGACCTCCTCCCACGCCGCCAGCTGCAGGCGATCAGTGAGCCGCAAGAGTCGCGGCGCATCGGCGAGCGCCAAGCGGCGCGCCACCTGAGCGGTGCGGGCGGCGATCCATTCGCCCGCGACGGCGTTGTCCACGCCTTCTACTAATACGCCGGTAAAACCGGCATCGCGGCACGAGGCAAGTAACGCTCCATCGTCCGGACGCACGGCACAGAGCGCGTACATCGGAATCCGCGGGAAGCGCGCCGGGAGGCTCAAGCCTACGGCATCGCAGTGGCGCACGTCGAGGACGACCGCATCGACGAGCCGCTGCTCCAGAAGGCGCTCCACCGCCTCGATAGTGCGGCACAACCGCACGCGGCCGGCGCCGCGCGGATACCCGCGCTGCACGGCCCGCCGGGCGTCGCGGCGGGGATGAAAGACCGGCACGACGGGATAGGCAGCTGCGGCGGCGCCCCCGCCCCCGCCCCCGTTCCGCCCGCTCACGTCTGCACCAGCGCCTGCTGCATCTCGGCCGCCTGTCGCAGGACGTCGCGCGCGTTGTCATAGCTCACGGTTTGTTGCGCCTCGTCGAACGGATGCCAAACACACGCTGTGATCCCCTCGGCTTCTTCAGGCACGGGGTCGCCGCGCCGCGATTCGAAGAGAAAGAAATGGCAGTACTTGTGAATCGTCTTGCCGCGGAAGCGGAAGTACCAATCGATCACTTTTATCGGGCCGTGGAGCACGAGCTCGTTGAGTCCGGTTTCCTCGCTCACCTCGCGGCGCGCCCCGTCGGCGGGCGGCTCGGCGGCTTCGAGGTGGCCCTTGGGAAATCCCCAATTCTTGTACGAGTCGCGAATCAACAGGAAGCGCACCTGGCCGTCCGGGCCACGACGGAAAACCACGCCGCCGGCGCTTGTTTCGCGCTGGGCGCGGGGTTGCGACTTGCGGCTCTTAGAGCGACGACGGGTCATGAGAACGCGGAACGCGGAAGTCGGAACGCGGAACAGCACTGCTGGGCCGCTCGGCGAGCGACAGTCAGGCGCATGTTCGGCGTTCCGCGTTCCACGTTCCGCGTTGCCCCTAAAAGACGCTAAACGTGAAGTACTTCCGCGGATTCGCCTGAATATCGGACAGCAATTGCCGGAGCTGAATCATCGTGAGCGTCGTCTCCCGATACAGCGCCGAATCGGCCACGAGGAGCCCCAGCGTACCGCTGCGGTTCGAAACGCGCGACAGAATGGTGTCGGCGTTCTGCAGCACCCGCACGAGGCTCTCCTGATTCTTGTTCGCCGCCGCCATGAGCTGGCGGAAGTCCTGCGACGCGCTGCGCAGATCGGTGCTCGTGGCGGCGGTGTTATTAAGGATAGTGGCGAGCTGTCCCTGGTTGGTGGCGGTATCCACGCGCCCCAAGGTCGTGCGGAGATCGACCGCGGCGCGGGACAGCGCCTCCGACCCGTGCTGCAGGTTGGAACCGACGTCGCCGATGATGTCGGCCTGCTCGTTCGTCACGCGCGCCAGACGGTCGGCCACCTGACCGAAGTCGTGGATCGAGCGGCGGAGATCCATGACCGCCTGTGAATCGAAGGCGCTCTGCACGCGGGCCGCAACCGTTCCGATATCGGTCGCGATCCGGCTGGCCTGCGCCGTGAGCTGGCCGATGTCGGGGAGGGTCGCGCCGGGCCACTTCCCGCCGCCGACCGCCGCCGCCTCTTCCAACGCCTGGCGAATGTTGGGATCGACCGGTGGTGGCTCGCTGGAGATCAACGTGGCTGCCCATTCACCGAACAACGACGCCGAGGCGGCGATGACGGCGGGTTTCGCGGGCGGTGTGACGCCCGAGTAGATCTTGATGTCGGCCTCGACCCAGTTCCCCGGCGCCAGGCGGATCGCTTCGATCCGGCCTACGCGCACGCCGCGCAACACCACGGGACTGCCGGCGCCGAGGCCGCCGACGGTCCGGAAGCGGGCCGTGTACACCGCTTCGGTTTTGCCGAGGTGCGCGCCGGAGAGCCAGAGCGCGCCCCCGACGACCAGCGCCAGCGCGGCGATGACGACGAGGCCGACGGCGAACTCGTTTTCGCGCTTCACTCGGCGCGTCCCTCGATGAACTGACGCACGACCGGGTCCTCCGTCTGCTGAATCTCCGCCACGCTCCCCACCTGCCGGACCCGCCCCTCGTACAGCATGGCGATCCGGTCACCGACGGTGTAGGCGCTGCGCATGTCGTGCGTCACCACGACTCCCGTCACCCCGAGATGCTCCCGCGTCCGGACCATCAGCCGATCGATCACCGCGGAGGTGACCGGGTCGAGGCCCGTGGTTGGCTCATCGTAGAGGATGTACCGCGGTCGCAGCGCGATCGCGCGGGCGATCCCCACGCGTTTGCGCATCCCCCCCGACAGCTCCGCCGGCATGCGCTCTCCGGTCCCCGACAGGTCGACCAGCGCCAGCGCTTCCTGCACTCGCTCCTCGATCTCTGCTTCGTCGAGCCCGCGGCGCCGCAGCCCCAGCGCAAGATTGTCGGCGACGGTCATGGAGTCGAACAGCGCCGCGAACTGGAAGACGTAGCCCACGCCCTGGCGCAGCAGGGTCAGGCCGTCCCGATCGAGCGTGCTGACGGCCTGGCCGTCAACGATCACGTCGCCCACATCCGGATGCAACAGGCCGACGATGTGCTTCAATGCCACGCTCTTGCCGGAGCCCGAATACCCGATGATCACCATCGTCTCGGCGTCCCGCACTTTGAGCGTGAAGCCTTGCAGCACCGGTTTCTCGCCGAACGCCTTCTGCAGGTCTTGAAGCTCGATCACAGCAGGACCACGGCCCAGAACGCGTCGAGCACGAGAATGAGAATGGCCGAGTAGACGACAGCGCGTGTCGCGCTGCGCCCAACGCCCTCAGCCCCACCCCTCGTCCCGAGTCCTACGATGCAGCCCACGAGCGTGATCGTGAACCCGAAGCTCGCGCTCTTGAGCAGTCCGAACCAGACGTCCTTGAAGACGTAAAACAGCTTGAGGCCCTTGATGAAATCCTGGGTCGACAGGTCGAGCAGGACGAGACTGGTCAACCATCCCGTGATGATTCCGGTCGCGATGGCGAACGCGACGACCACGGGAAACATCAGCGTGCCCGCGAGCACTCGCGGAATGACGAGATAGCTCTGCGGATCGTAGGCGAGCGTCTCGAGCGCGTCCACCTGCTCGGTCACTTTCATCGTCCCGAGCTCGGCGGCCATGCTGGCGCCCACGCGGCCCGCGAGCGCCAGCCCCGCCAGGACCGGGCCCAACTCGAGCATCATGGTCTTGCCGACGAGCGTGCCGACGAAGTAGAGGGGGACGGCGCCGGTGAAGGTGTAGGAGGCTTGCAGGGCGAGGACGACGCCGGTGAAGGCGGCGATGAAGAGCGCGACCGGCAGCGAGTCCACGCCGATGCGGCGCATCTGGACGATGGTGAGCCGCGCCCAGACGCCGATGTCGGCAAGGGCACGCACCATGTCCATCACGAAGTGGCCGACCCGCCCGACGGCCTCGACAGCGGAGATTGAGCGGCGGCCGATGGCTTGAATCACGGAGGGAGAAACTAGACCAAAAACAGCAGGGGCGCAGCATGCTGCGCCCCTACTATTTCATACTCGCTGCTTGCTTAGGCTGCGAAGCTCGCGAGCGCCTTGCCGACGTCGCCGTCGCGCAGCCGCTTCAGCGCGCGGTCGCGCAGTTGGCGCACCCGCTCACGCGTCACGCCCAGCATTCCCCCGATCTCTTCCAGCGTGTGCTCACGTCCGCCGTCGAGACCGAAGTACAGCCGCAGCACTTTGGCATCGCGGCGCTGCAGCGTGTTGAGCGCCTGCTCGATCTCGTCGGACAGGAAGCGATCCATCGCCTGATCTTCCGTGTCCGGCAGGTCCTCGGCGATGAAGCGCTCGATGAGCGAGCGATCACCGTCGGGATCGAGCGGGGCGTCGAGCCGCACGTCGCCGGTGTTGAGCGCGGCGAGCGACTGCACGACCTCGAGCGACAGCTTCGTCGCGTCGGCGATCTCTTCCGGCGTCGGCTCTCGACGCAGCGTCTGCCGGAGATACTCGGCAGTGCGCACGATGCGGGACAGATCCGCGGTCCGATTCAGCGGCACGCGCACCGTGCGGCCCTGGCGCGCGAGTGCGGCGAGAATCGCCTGGCGGATCCACCATACGGCGTACGAGATGAACTTGACGCCCTGATCGGGATCGAACTTGCGCGCCGCCGTGAGCAGACCGACGTTGCCCTCGCCGATGAGGTCGGTGAGCGGCAGGCCGCGATTCTGGTACTTCTTGGCGACGGAAATCACGAACCGCAGGTTGCGCTTCACCAGCTCCTGCATCGCCTCCTGATCGCCCGCGCGAACCTTCCGGGCGAGCGCGATCTCCTCCTTCTGCGTCAGCAGGGGAGTCTTGGAGACCTCGTGGAGGTACTGATCGAGGATGTCGCGCTCGTGCTCGTGATGGCCCAGACCCGTAAGCAGGCCGCGGCGCCGGCCACGGCGCTTCACGACGCGTCGCTCAGCCGTCGCGACGGTCGCTTTCGCCTTGGCCTTGGGAGCCCGAGCTGCTTTTGTCTTCTTACGAGTACGAGGCATTGGTTCGCCTTATTTGGCTGCTCTTTAGTACGCAGCGACAGCGGAAATGTTCATGGAACGAGCGTGAAATCGCTTGACACCGCCTCAACGTCCCGATAAGATGCCGTGTTCCCGCCGGGCGGTTTTTGGGGCGCGGGAATATAGCGGGGGCGTAGCTCAGTTGGGAGAGCGCGTGAATGGCATTCACGAGGTCAGGGGTTCGATCCCCCTCGCCTCCACTCGGTCGGACGGTAGGACGGTCGGACGGTCGGACCGGTAAGGCGCTGGCGGGGTGGTAGATACCCCATCATTGAGCAGTTAGATTTGGGCGGCAACGCGGGAATAGCTCAGTTGGTAGAGCACAACCTTGCCAAGGTTGGGGTCGCGGGTTCGAGTCCCGTTTCCCGCTCTCCAAAAGCGGCATGCAAATCGAAACACATCGACGCGGGGTGGAGCAGTCTGGTAGCTCGCCGGGCTCATAACCCGGAGGTCGTGGGTTCAAATCCCACCCCCGCTATTGAAGACATTGCGGATTGTGGATTGAGGATTGCGGATTGAGGGTGCCGGTTCAATCCGCAATCGCAAATCCGCAATCCGCAATTTGTTCGCGGGCGGTTAGCTCAGTTGGTTAGAGCGCCACGTTGACATCGTGGAGGTCACAAGTTCGAGTCTTGTACCGCCCATCCGCGCGCCCATAGCTCAACTGGATAGAGCGCTTGACTACGGATCAAGAGGTTGGGGGTTCAAGTCCTCCTGGGCGCACTGCACGACTAGACTTCGAGTATCACGGGGCGTAGCGCAGTCCGGTTAGCGCGCCTGGTTCGGGACCAGGAGGTCGGAGGTTCAAATCCTCTCGCCCCGACTGCTGAAGAATGATCAATGATCAATGTCCAATGATCATTGATCATTGATCACTGGACATTCTTTAGCACGCGCCAGTAGCTCAGCTGGATAGAGCGTCGGCCTCCGGAGCCGAAGGTCCCGCGTTCGAATCGCGGCTGGCGCACTCGTTTGTGAAAGCTCAAAACCCCGCTTAAAACGCAAACGCCATTCCGATCCTACCGCGACTGCTGGACCGGCGAACGTGCTGCTAACGGATCGCGCTAGCCGTCTTTCGCGACATGCCACCGCTGCGCTGTGTCCCATCAAAAGCAGTGGTCAGAGCTGTGCGGAGAGGTAAATTGACCGTTAGAAAGGAATATCTCATGGGTCTGATGGTTATGCGGGTCAAAGCCGTGCTTGTTCTGTGGCTGCTATGTCTTTCTGCGCCGTGTTCCGGCCAAGTGAAGGTACCGGAGACGCCTGCCGGACAGAAGTTTGCAGCCTGGCTGGAGGTTTTCAATCGCGGTGATCGCGAGGCGTTCAAGGCCTTCCTCGAAGAGAACTATCCCTCAGA
>QHUF01000298.1 GCA_003221075.1 Gemmatimonadota bacterium | reverse complement strand
GTCACAGTTGAATGGTGATGTCGCGGTCACGACCGTCGCCGCCGACATGGCCGCGCAGCGTGGCATTTTGGTTGTCACCGCCGCCGGCAACGCCGGACCGTTCTCGCGAACGCTCTCGACTCCCGCCGATGCCGATTCTGTCCTCTCGATCGGCGCGGAAGATTCGCTGGGAACGATCGCGGCCTTTTCTTCCCGCGGTCCGACGGCCGATGGACGCATCAAGCCGGACTTCACCGCGCCGGGCGTCGCCGTCTGTGTGCTGACGGGAATCGATCACGTCGGGCGCGAGGACGGCACGTCGTTCGCCACACCCTTGCTCGCCGCGAGCGCGGCGCTCGTGAAGCAGATGCATCCGTCGCTGCTCCCCATGGACCTGCGCGCCGCGTTCCGGAGCACGGCCACGAAGCGCGCGGCACCCGACACGATCTATGGCTGGGGTCGCCCTGACGTCGCCGCGGCGGCAGTTTTCCCGAGCGGCGTGACGGCGCTCGCCCCGCTGCCCGCTGCCGGTCCGTTGACAACCATCACTCCGACGTTCTTGTGGACGGTGGGAACGGTGCCGTCGTTCGCCACCCCGGTGACGTACCGGCTGCGGATCGGACGCGACACATCGCTGGCGAGCCCCATCATCGACAGCCTCACTACCGCGCAGACACTCGTGACTTCCCAAGCGCTCAAGGCGGGAAATCTGTTCTGGCGGGTGGATGCGACGGCAAAGAGCGGCGAGACCGGGACGAGCGGCCTGATTGGCCCAGTCGTCGTCCCTGCCTGGGCTACGCTCACGGCGCTCAGCAATCCCGCGGGGATGGTCATCGACACGGCACAGCCGACGTTCACGTGGAAGCCGGCGCTCGTTTCGTCGCCCCCGGGACCGCTGAGCTATGATTTATTTGTGCAGCGCGTCGCCAGCGGGTCCCTCGATTTCTCGGTCGCCAACCTGACCGATACCACTTTCGCGCTGCCGGTGCCGCTCGAGCGTAACACCGCCTACCGTTGGCTGCTCGTCGTGTATGCGGGAAACGACACGAGCCTGATTCGCAGCCAGGGGTCGTTTCTCGTCGTAGATCTCGGCATGCCCACGTCCACCCTACTGTATCAGAATTTCCCGAACCCCTTCCCTGCCGCTGGCCGGGACTCCACCTGCCTGTGGTTCGACCTGGCAATCGCTGGAAACGTCCAGCTCGACATCCTGGACTTGCGCGGCAATCGCGTGCGCCGCTTCGTCCCAGGCCCTGATTTCCCGGGCGTTTTGGCCCCCGGACGCTACGGCCGCGGCTCGGGGAGCGGCGGCATCTGTGATCCGCGGCTGATGTGGGATGGCCGCGCCGATGATGGGCACCCGTTGCCGGCCGGCGTGTATCTCGCCAAGCTCAAGGTGGCGGGTTTGCTCGTGTTCAAGCGGATCGTCTTTCGGGGAAAGTGAGTATGGAACTCGTTACCGTCGGCACAGGCACAGTTGCACCGTCCGCCCGCCGCACCGCCGCCTGTCACTGGGTCCAGCGCGGCGACCTTCGCATCCTGCTCGATTGTGGCGCCGGCGCGCTACACCGGCTCGCGGAGTTCGGGTTGCCTTGGAGTCAGGTGTCGCACGTCATCCTGACGCACTTCCATCCTGACCATTGGGGCGAGCTGCCGATGCTCGTGTACGCCCTCAAGTACACGACCGAGCCCCCGCGCCGCGAGCCCTTCGTGATCCTCGGCCCGCCGGGAGTCGTGCAGCTGCTGCGCACGCTGGCCGAAGGGTATGGCGACTGGCTGCTCGATCCCGGATTTCCGATCGGCATTCTCGACCTGCGCGACGGCGAGCCGTTTCCATTGAACGCCGACGTGAGCCTCGAGACCTTCCCCGTGCCCCACACGACGGAGAGCGTGGCCGTCTCGCTCGTCGCGCCGGAGGGACGTCTCGTCTACACCGGCGATACCGGGCCGAGCAGCGAGCTGGCGCGCTGGGCGAGCGGCTGCGACCTGTTGCTCGCGGAATGCTCGCTCCCCGAGTCGATGGCCATGGACACCCACCTCACTCCCGAACGGGCCGGCGAGCTCGCCAAAGAAGCGGCGGCAAAGCGATTAGTCTTGACGCACTTCTATCCTCCGGTAGAGACTTCGGACCCGGCAAAACTTGCCGGTACCCGCTTTGGCGGACCGGTGTCCGCGGCGAAAGACGGGGATCGCTTCGTCATTGGAGACGGGAGACGCTAGTCGTGCTGATCGTGATGCGGCATGGAGCCACGCCCGATGAAGTCCAGAAAGTCATCTCCGTCATCGAGGAGATGGGCTATCAGGCGCAGCCCATGCCCGGCAATCAGCGCACCGCCGTGGGACTCGTCGGCAATGACGGACGCGTCGACGCGTCGCGGCTCGAAGGCCTCCCGGGCGTGCACGAAGTCATCCACGTCTCCCAGCCGTACAAGCAGGTGAGCCGGGAGTGGAAGGCCGATCCCACCATCGTCCGGTTGCCTGGGGGAGTCGCCTTCGGCGGCACGGAGGTCGTCGCGATCGCGGGCCCCTGCTCGGTCGAAACCGACCGGCAGATCATCGAGGCAGCGCGACAAGTAAAGGAAGCGGGTGCCGTCGTCCTCCGTGGGGGCGCCTGGAAACCGCGCAGCTCGCCCTATTCCTTCCAGGGACTCGGCAAGCCCGGCCTGCGGCTGCTCGCCAAAGCGCGCGAAGAAACGGGACTGCTGATCTGCACCGAGGCGATGGATGAGACCGGCCTCGGCTGGGTCGCCGAGATGGCCGACATCGTCCAGATCGGCGCGCGCAACATGCAGAACTTCTCGCTGCTCAAGATCGCAGGCCGCTGCGGCAAGCCGGTGCTGCTCAAACGCGGGATCAGCGCGACCGTGCAGGAGCTGCTGCTCTCGGCGGAGTATCTGCTGGCCGAAGGCAACCACGACGTCATTCTGTGCGAGCGCGGCGTCCGCAGCTTCGACACCGCGACGCGCAATCTTTTCGATCTGACGGCCATCCCGGTCGTCCACAAGCTGTCGCATCTGCCGATCATCGCCGACCCGTCGCACGGCACCGGCCTGCGCGACAAGGTGATCCCGATGGCGCGCGCGGCGATCGCCGCCGGGGCCGACGGCATCATGGTCGAAGTCCATCCGAATCCCGAAGAAGCGCTGTCGGACGGCGCGCAGTCGCTTTTCCCGGATCAGTTTGCGCAGCTGATGCGTGAGGTCCGAATCATCGCGGAAGCCATTGGGCGACGGGTGGCGGAACCGGCAGCGGTCGGAGCTTGAAGATGGGCCGATGGGCGGATGGGCAGATGGGCGGTTTGCTTGGCGTGGTGATCGTCGCGCTTTGCACGGCCCATCCGCCCATCCGCCCATCCGCCCAGGATCCCACGCCGATTCTCGACCACGCATCCGCCTCCTTCGACACGGTCCGCACCCTCTCGGCCGACTTCACGCAAATCGTCGACAACCCGATGCTCGGCGATCCGGACACGACGCGTGGCCGGCTGTTCCAGCGGCGGCCGAACTATTTTGCGATGCGATTCAGCGAGCCGAAGAACGACCGCATTGTCGCCGACGGTCGCCGCCTGTGGCTCTATACGCCGAGCACCACGCCCGGTCAGGTGATTCGCTCGACGATTCCGGGCACGGGAACTACCGGCCCCAATCTCATCGGGCAATTCGTCGAGCACCCGCGCGAGCGCTACACCGCGCGGTACGTGCGGGCCGATTCCGTCGACGGCGTCCCGGTGGACGTCATCGCCCTGACGCCACGGAGGGGGACGGGGGCGGGGGCGACCGATCTCCCCTACACCGACGCGACGGTCTGGATCGCGAAACAGGATGGATTGATACGGCGGATCGACATCGTCGAGAATTCGGGCCAGCGCCGCACGATCACGCTGCGGCATCTCACGGTGAACGGGGCGATCCCCGCTCGCGAGTTTAGATTCTCCCCGACTTCCGGAGTACGGGTGGTCGATCAGTAGCCAGCGCTTCGGCGACCTTTTCCGCAGTCTGTTCGTCCATCCCCGTCTTTTGTGCCAGCTCGAGCGCCGCGCGCCCGAGCGCGCGGTACAACTTCGCATCGTCGACCGCCAGCGATTCGAGATGACGCACGATCGTCGCGGTATCGCCGCGGACGAGCGGGCCCGTGAGCGCCTCGCGCGGCTCGTGGCGGCTCAGGTTTTCGAACGTTCCTTCCACCAGCGGCCGCAGCGCCGCCCACGCATCGGCATCGGACAATCCCGCGTGGCGTAGCAAGCGCTGCGCGACGGCCTCCACCACCACCAGATAGTTCGAGGCGAACACCGCGCCCGCATGGTAGATCGCCTTCGACTTGGTCGCGATCCGGAACGGGCGCATTCCCAAGTCCTGGGCGATACGCTCGCCCGCTTCGATCGCGCGTGGCATGCCTTCGACAGCCGCCCAGGCTCCTTTGAGACGCCCCGGCGTCAACTCCGGTTCGACGATCGTTTGCAGGGGATGCAAGGAGCCAAGTGCGGCGTGGGTGGTGACGAGGGGGCCGAGCGCCTCTTGTCCCTGAACCCCGGATAGATGCAGGACGACGTGGCGCTCGGTGATCGCACGCGCCGTCGCGAGCGCCGTCGCCAAAGGCGTGATGGCATCGTCCCGGACCGTCAGGATCACGGTGTCGACGTCGGCGATCCATGGCGGCGGCTTGCCGCCGTCGCCGACGGTCATGGTGAGTGGTGCTGGTACGCTTTTCTTATTTCGCCCGTGGAGGCGGACGGCGTATCCCGCCTGGGCCAGAGCTAGAGCCAGTCCGACTCCCGCGCGACCGGGCCCAATGAGCCCGATCGCGCGGGAAGACTGTTGGGTCACCTATTGCGGACCGTCGACGGCGCGGGCTGCGTGGTGGCGAGGGTCAGCAGATCCTGCGGCGACTTGGCGCGATCGGCCAACGCGAGGGCCCGCTTGATCTGTTCGTCGTCCGCCATCCGGCGGCGGAACTCTACGGAACGCCCGAAGACGTAGCGCGCCGCCTCGTATCCCAGCTCCTGCGTGATCAACGTCCGCGCACCCACGATCACCGAATCCGGCAGGTCGGCACCCTTGGCACGCATACGGCGCAGGATGTCGTCCACCATGGCTTGCGTGACGCTGAAGTTCGGCGACAGCAGCCGGTTGCCTTCCTTCAGCTCGATCGCGTACGCCGTCAGGGCGTCGCGGAAGGCCGGAGCCTTATCGCCGAGCGCCTTGATGAACGCCCGTTCGCCAGTCGTGAAGGTGTCGGCGACGACGTAGATGTCGGGCCGAATCCCACCACCGCCGTAGATCGTCCGGCCGGCGTCGGTGTGGAACACCGCCGTCGAATCGATCTTCGTGTCCTGCCCGCGCTGCGCCGCGATCACTTGCGCCTCCTGCTCGGCTTCGTTACGCGTGACGCGTTGAATCGTGCGGCCGCTGGGCGTAAACCACCGCGCCGTCGTCAGCTTGAGACCTGTTTCGGGAGTGAGCCGCCAGAAGGACTGCACCAGCCCCTTGCCGAACGTCGGCGTGCCGATCAGCACAGCGCGGTCGTGATCCTGGAGCGCGCCGGCGATGATCTCCGCCGCGCTCGCCGACCCGCCGTTCACGATGACGACGATGGGGAGCCGCGGCCACAGCTGCGGCTTGGCGTCGCTGAACTCGTGCGATGAACCGGGGGCGCGGCCGCGCGTCTCCACGATCGCCTTGCCCGGATCGAGGAAGAGATCCGACACCGCGACGCCCTGATCCAGCAGGCCACCGGGGTTGCCGCGGAGATCGAAGATGAGCGATTTCATCCCCTGCTTCAGCAGGGTGTCGATCGCCTGGCTGACGTCCCGGGTCGAGCTTTCGCTCACCGGCGAAAGCGCGATGTAGCCGACGCGGTCGTCGAGCATCATCGTGATGCGCGGGTCGACCGAGCGGATATGAATCGTCGCGCGCGTGAGCTTGTAGGTGATCGGCTTGTCGACACCGGTGCGCCGGATCAACAGCTCCGCCGCCGTGCCGGCCGGGCCACGCAGCTCCTTCACCGCCTGATCCTGCTTCCACCCTTCCGTCGACCGGCCATCGAGCTGGACGATGCGGTCGCCGGTCTGCACGCCGGCGCGCTCGGCCGGTGTATCGGGCAACGGCGCCACGACGGTGATCCAGCCGTCGCGCACGTCGATCTGAATACCTAGCCCCGAGTAATTCCCGGTCGTCGCTTCGGAAAGCTGCCGGAAGTCCTCAGGCTTCAGGAAGACCGAGTAGGGATCATGCAGCTGGTCGAGCATGCCGTCGATCGCCATCTGGTAGAGCTGGCGCTCGTCGAGCGAATCGACGTAGTAGTCGGCTACGTGCGCCAGCACGTCGTCGAACAGCCGCGCCTGCTGGTAGACCGATCCGGCCGGCTCCGTTTCGCGCTGCAGGAACCAGGCGCCCGACATCAGCGCGGCCGAGACGACGGCGGCAACGACAAACCCTTTATGGCGAATCATCATGTACTCCTCAGTGAAAGCGCTCCCGTTGCCGCGGCGACTTCCCGCCAGGCGGCCTCCTGGACGGCCTTCTTCGACTGACTGGCATCAATATGAACAATCCCGGGCCCAGATGCGCTGCGGTATGCCTCACGCACCCGTGTATGGAACGTGTCATCCTCGCGCTCGATACGGTCTTGCGCCTTCCCGGCCGACCGCTGGCGCTCCCGTCCGACGGTCACCGGGATGTCCAGGATCAGTGTCAGGTCAGGCGTCAGGCCCCCTGTGGCCACCCGGAGGGCCGCCTCCACGTCGGCGCGCGGGAGCCCGCGGCCGGCGACCTGATATGCGATCGTCGACAACCCGAAACGGTCGGCGATGACGACCTGGCCGTTGTCGAGGGCCGGCCGGATCACCCGCTCCACGAGATCCGCGCGGGCCGCGAGAAACAGGAACAGCTCGGCGCCAAACGCCCGGTCGTGGCGCGATTTCAGCGCCAGTTTCCGCGCAGCCTCTGCGATGGGTGTGCCGCCCGGCTCCCGGACCGTCAGCACGGCCCGCCCTTCGGCGCGCAACGTGGTGCCGAGCCACCGCACCAGCGTCGATTTGCCCGCGCCCTCGGGGCCCTCCACGACGACGAACGTCATCCGAGAGTTATGATGGGACTCGCGGCGCCCTTCTTGATGCCCTCGTAAATCCGGGCATTAATCCGGGCCATCAGCTTCTCGAAATTGGATTGCGCCACCACCATTTGCTGATACACCGGATTGGATTGCACGCTTTGGAGCGCGCGGTCGTATTGCTCGACCTGCTCCTTGGTCGGTTCTTTCCCCTCTTGCGCGACGCGCTCGATCTCCTGCGCCAGCCGCTCCGCTTCGGCGAGCACTTTTTGCACGGCCTGGTCCTCGCGCAGCCCTTCCGTCGCGCGACGCAACGCCTTGTATTCGTCGGTCTGACCGAGTACGCGCCCCAGGTCTTCAGCCTTCTCTTCGAGCACTAATCCTCCTTGATAGAGAGCGCGTACCGCGGACAGTTGAACAGATCATGGGAGATGTCCACGCTCCAGCCATAGTCGCGACCCAACTGGCGCACTGCACCATCTCGCTGCTCGTCGATTTCCAGCGCCAGCAGGCCACCGGGCTCGAGGAGCGCCGCGGCCCCCGCAAACAGCGCGCGGGTCGCAGCGAGACCATCGATGCCGCTGACCAGCGCCTCGCTCGGCTCGAACGCGCGGACTGAGGGATCCAGCGCTTCATACTCGGATGTGGTGAGATAGGGCGGATTCGCCACAATCGCGCGGAAGCGTTCCCCGTTGGCCCCGAGCGGTGCGAGCAGGTTTCCCTCACGGATCTCGACCGGGGTCTTCGGGCCAATGCGTTGCACATTCTCACGCGCGAGCGCGGCTGCCGCTGGCGAGTGTTCGACCGCCACGATCTTGTCGAATTGTCCTTCGACCGCGAGCGCGAGCGCGATACACCCGGAGCCCGTCCCAATGTCCGCGACCAGACCGCCCGAACAACGTGCCAGTACCAACTCGACGAGTCCTTCCGTCTCGGGACGCGGAATCAACGCGCGCCGGTCGATTGCTAAATCGATCGTCCGAAAGCCGACTCGACCGACCGCATAGGGGAGCGGCACACCGCGTTCCAACTGTGCAACCGCGTCCCGATACTTCACCACGAGCTCGGGCGACTTCGGTTCTTCCCGCCGCAGCCAGGCTTCGCCCGGCGTCGTGCCGGATACGGCAGCCCAGACCTCGTGCGCCGCCTTATACAAGCTCCTTCTCCTGCGCCTGTCTCACGGCAGCGATCAGGTCATCGAGCTTCCCATCCAGCACCTGATCCACGCTGTGCGTCGTGTGGGCGCGACGCTCGCGCGAGCGCTCTGCCTCCTGCTCCGACACCCTGCGGTCGAGCAGGCGCGAGCGCAGGATCTCCATCGCCTTGATCTTGTTTTGGAGCTGCGACTTTTGATCCTGACACTTCACTTCGAGACCGGTCGGCAGGTGCGTGATGCGCACGGCGCTGTCCGTCGTGTTGACGCTCTGGCCGCCGGGGCCACCCGAGCGAAAGACGTCGATGCGCAGATCCTTGTCTTCGATCTTGACGTCGACCTCTTCGGCCTCGGGTAAGACCGCGACGGTCGCCGCGGAGGTGTGGATGCGGCCCTGCTGCTCGGTGACGGGGACGCGCTGCACACGGTGCACACCCGACTCGTAGCGCAGCGTCCCGTATGCTTTGGGACCGCGCGCCGCGAACACCGCCTCCTTGAGCCCGCCGAGCGTTCCTTCTGAGAGGGAGAGGATGTCCACCTTCCACCCGCGACGTTCGCAAAAACGCGTGTACATGCGAAACAGATCGGCGGCAAACAGGGCGGCCTCGTCGCCGCCGGTGCCGGCACGAATCTCCACGATCGCATCGCGGTCATCGAACGGATCGGCGGGAGTGAGCAGCTCGGCAAGCGCCGCCTGGAGCCGCTCGAGCTCGGGCTGCAGGCGCTCCAGATCGGCGCGCGCCAACTGGGAGAGCTCGGGGTCTTTGTCGGCGAGCACTTCGCGCGCTTGCGCCAGCTCGCCCTCCAGGCGCTCCACGCGCTGGTGCGTCCGCTGGATGGCGTCGAGCTGGGCGTTTTCGCGACCGAGCTGTTTGAGTTTCGCCGGATTCCGCGCGGTGGCGGGGTCGGCCAACTGCCGGGCGACCTCCTCCGCCCGCGCGAGCGCTTGGCGGAGTCGGGTCTCCACGGGGTCAGCTCGCTTTGGTAGCGTACTTCTGGCGGAACCGCTCCACGCGGCCGGCCGTGTCAAGCAACTTCTGCTTGCCCGTAAAGAACGGGTGGCAGCTGGCGCAGACTTCGACGTGAATCACAGGCGTGGTCGAACGCGTGACAAACGTATTGCCGCACGCGCATTGGACGGTCGCCCGCTGGTATTTGGGGTGAATCCCGGGTTTCACTGCACACATCCTTGCCTAAATGTCGGACCGAACGAAGTGGGGAAATATAATCGGGACAGCAACTTGGCTGCAAGGCTTGGGCTTTGCTTCGATTTGACACCCGCACACCCACGGCGTAAGCTGTTCGCGTGTCTGCCGCTGACGTGCTGCAAAAAGTCCCGCTTTTTAGCCAGCTCTCCGCCGCCGACCTGCAGCGGGTGGTGGAAGTGGCGCGCGACCGCGCCTACCCCAAAAACTCCGTCATCCTGTTCGAGGACGATCCCGGCGACGCGCTCTACGTCGTCGCCAAGGGTCAGGTGAAAGTCGTCCTCATCGGCGAGGACGGACGCGAAGTCATTCTCTCGGTCCTCGGCGAGGGCGAGTTCTTCGGCGAGATGGCGTTGATCGACGACGAGCCGCGCTCGGCGCACGTCATCGCCATGGAAGACTCGACGCTGTACGTCCTGCGCCGCGAAGATTTCCAGGGCATTCTCGAACACTCACCCGGCATCGGGCTCGCGCTGCTGCGCGAGCTGTCGCGGCGGCTGCGCCGCGTCGATGAAAAAGTCGGCAGCCTCGTGCTGCTCGACGTGCACGGGCGCGTCGCCCAGCTGTTGCTCGACCTCGCCGATGAAACGGACGGCCAGCGCATCACGCGCCGTCTCACCCACCACACCATCGCCCAGATGATCGGATCGTCCCGTGAAACGGTGTCGCGGACGATGCGCGAACTCGTTGACAAGGGCATGATTGACGTGAGTCGCAAGGATATTGTGATCAAGGACCGCGGCTCGCTCGAGCAAGCAGCCGGGCGGTCGTGACTAGCGTCACGGTTCTACGTCACTAATTCCCAGTAACTTAGCCCGAGTACTGGCGTGCCGACACGCATGACGTACACGGTGACCTTCTGGGGAACCCGGGGAAGCATTCCTACTCCGGGGCCCGCGACGTCGCGCTACGGTGGCAATACGCCGTGCGTCGCCGTTGAGGGTACCGAAGGCCAACTCGTCGTCCTCGATGCCGGCACCGGGATCCGGGGCCTGGGTCTGGATCTGGTCGCCAAACAAAACGGCGCCGCGAAAGTGGAGATTCTGCTGTCGCACGCGCATTGGGATCACATTCAAGGACTGCCGCACTTCAAGCCGTTTTTCGCGCCGGGCAATACCGTGCGCATCTGGGGATCACGCCAGGGGACGGCATCCCTGGAAGCGATCCTGCGACAACAAATGGACCCGGCCGTGTTCCCGGTCCCGCTCGACGCGCTGGTGACGGACAACGAGCTGGGGGGCGGCGGACAATACGATGTCCCGGTGAGCTGGCGGCGCGACTTCGTGACGTTCCTCAAAGGCGTCGACCTGCTGATCCATGACGCCATGTACACGCCAAAGGAGCTCGAGCAGCACCGCGGCTGGGGACACTCGACATATGAAGAAGCGGTGACGCTCGCGCAGGATGCCGGTGCCAATAAGCTCGTGCTGTTCCACCACGAGCCCGAGCACGGCGACAAGGAAATGGACGGACTGGTGGCCGCGGCGCGGAAGTTCGCCAAAACGCGCGGCGGCTCGCTCGAAGTAGACGCAGCACAAGAAGGCATGAAGGTGACCCTGTGACCCGAGGAGTAGCTATGCGCGTGCGTGCAGTCATGACGACGGTGTTGAGCCTGGCTCCGGTGCTTCTGGGGGCGCAACAGCGCAACCAGGATACCCGCCCCGGCATCGCCGTTCTCCCGTTCAACAACGGCGGCTCCTACGGTCAAGGCAAAGAGGACTTCGACGCACTCGAGCGCGGCATCGCCGGCATGATGATCTCGGAGCTGTCGCAGAATCCTGCGGCGCGCGTGGTCGAGCGCCAGGAAATCCAGCGCCTGCTGGACGAGCAGAACCTGAGCGCGCAGGGACGCGTCGATCCCCAGACCGCCGCCAAAGTCGGCAAGCTGGTGGGTGCGCGGTACACGGTGCTCGGCACCTTCATCGATTTCTACGGCGATTTCCGCGTGGACGTCCGCCTCGTGAACACCGAGACGGGTGAGATCGTGAAGACCGAATCGGAGCGGATGCAGCGCGATCACATGTTCGACATCATCCGCAACATCGCGGCGCGGCTCATGAAGGATGCGAACCTGCCCGCGCTGCAACGGCAGGCATCGGACCAGCGCATGGGCCGTCAGGTCCCGACCGAAGCGCTGACCTATTACTCGCGCGCGCTCCTCTATTCCGATCACGGCCAGAAGGACAAGGCAGTGGAGATGTTCAACCGCGCGATCGAGATCTTCCCCGGGTACGCTGAGGCCAAGGACGGCCTGCAGCGGGTGCAGCGGTCCTAACGAATCCGATCACTCGCCTAGGGTCTCAGGCGGCGCGCCGGCTCTCCCGATTAGGAGCGCTGGCGCGCTTCGGCTTCGGCGCCCGTTCCGCGCGCTCACCGGCGTGAAGCCGTGAGATACGTCCTGCTCCATCCGCCGATGTGGCGCCCGGACGCCGTCGCGCCGGCGCTCGAGACGTCACAGGTCGAGGCGCGGCCGGTCCGCCAGGCCCGGGACGTGGCCGTCGTGGACGACCGCCCTACCGTCCTGCTGCTCGACGCCGAGAGCCGCTCCCTCTTTCCCGTCGATGTCATGCGGGCATTTGTGGACGCGGGCGGCGCGATCGTGGCACTCGGACGGGAGGGCGAGCACGACGTACCGGAAACGCTGCCGACTGAATTCCTGTCGGGGTTCCTCACGTATCCGACGAGTCCGCGGCGGCTGCTGGTCGCCATCCGGGCCGGATTCCGCGAAGCCGCTGCGCGGGCCGAGACCGCGCGCGCGCGCGGCGAGGCCGCGCAGCGGGCCCGAGAGATCGGCGAGCTGACGCGGATCGGCGTCGCGCTCGGCACCGAACGCGACATCAAGACGCTGCTCGAGTTGATTCTGACCCAGTCGCGGCGCATCACGCAGTCGGATGCCGGCAGCCTCTATCTCGTCGAGCTCAACGAGGAGGGAACGAAGCGGCTCCGGTTCCGGCTCGCCCAGACCCTCTCGAAGCCCGAAGCGCCATTCGTGGAATTCACGATTCCGGTGGATCGCACGAGCCTGGCCGGCTACTGCGCGGTCACCGGCGATCCGCTCGTCATCGATGACGCCTATTTCCTGCCGCCTGACGTCGAGTACACGATCAACCGCACGTTCGACGAGCGCTACGGCTATCGCACCAAGTCGATGCTCGTGATTCCCATGAAGGATCACAAGGACGAAATCATCGGCGTGCTGCAGCTGATCAACCGCAAGCGCGTCTTCGACGCGATTCTTTCCACCTCCGCCGACGTCGATCGGCTGGTCGTTCCCTACTCGAAGCGCACCGTCGAGCTGGTGACGGCGCTGGCGGGCCAGGCGGCAGTCGCCATCGAGAACAGCCGGCTGTATGACGACATCGAGAAACTGTTCGAGGGCTTTGTGCTGGCCGCCGTGCACGCCATCGAGCAGCGTGATCCGACGACGTATGGTCACTCGGGGCGCGTGGCGGGGATGACGGTGGGCCTCGCGGAGATTGTAGACCGGGCCGGCGACGGTCCCTATCGCGACGTGACGTTCACCCGCGAACAGCTGAAAGAAATCCGCTATGCGGCCCTGCTGCACGACTTCGGCAAGGTGGGCGTGCGCGAGCAGGTCCTGATCAAGGCTAAGAAACTCTACCCGTCCGATCTGGGGCTCGTCCGCCATCGCCACGCGTTCATTCGGCGCACGGCGGAGCGCGAGTTCTGGCGCAAGCGCGCCGAGTATCTCGAGACGCACGGGCAGAAGGGCTACGACGGCTTCATCAAAGATCTCGAAACGGCGCACGGGCAGGAGCTCAAGGAGCTCGATCGGTTCCTGGAGATCGTCCTGAAGGCCAATGAACCGAGCATCCTTCCCGACGGCAGCTTCGAAGAGCTCGAGGCCTGGGCGAAACGGACCTATTTCGCATTCGACGGCGCGACGGAGCCGTTTCTCTCTCCCGACGAAATGCGCTATCTCACGATCCGCAAAGGCAGCCTGGACGACGCCGAACGGCACGAGATCGAGAGTCACGTCACGCACACCTATGAGTTTCTGCAGCGCATCCCGTGGACGCGCGAACTGCAGCACATTCCCCTAATCGCGTACGGCCACCACGAGAAAATGGACGGGCGCGGCTATCCGCGGCGCATCACCGCCGAGGGGATTCCGATTCAGACGCGGATGATGACGATCAGCGACATCTACGACGCGCTGACGGCGCAGGACCGGCCGTACAAGCGCGCCGTCTCCATCGATCGCGCGCTCGATATCCTCACCACCGAGGTCAAGGAAGGCCAGCTCGACCAGGACCTGTTCAAGCTGTTCATCGATGGCAAAATCTTCCAACGACAGATCGAGGAAGTCAGTAGCTAACTCAGCAAGAGCTTCGCCGAGATCAGCAGCAGAAACCCGCCGAACATCTTCCGCAGCGTCACGTCAGAAATCGATCCGGCGAGCCGCGCTCCGAAATAGGCGCCGATCAGCAGGCCCACCGCGACGACTCCGGCATAGGCCCAATGCACCTGCTGGCGTTTGGAGTACTCGAGCACGCCGAGCAACCCGACCGGCAACAGCAGCGCCGCCAGCGACGTCCCATGCGCCGTGTGTTGCGGCAGCTTGGCGATGAGGACGAGACCCGGAATGATGACCACCGCGCCACCCACGCCGAACAACCCCGAGACGACGCCCGCCAGCAAGCCGAGCAACGAGACCAAAACCCACGTCATGGTTCGCGTCCTTTCCCCCAGCCGCCACCGCCCGGGGTCTCAATGCGGAGGACGTCCCCCGCGGCCAATCGCATAGTGGTCTTCGACGCCAGTCTCTGACCGTTGAGCAGATTCGCTCCCGCCTTGCCATTCTGTCCGCCCGCGCCACCGGCAGGTCCGTGCCGCCGGCGTTCGGTGAGCAGCGTCGCCTCCATCGGGGCGAGCGCCTCGAATTCGCGGACGACACCGTCGCCCCCCGTCCATTGCCCCGGGCCGCCGCTGCCGGTGCGCAGCGCGTAGGTGCGCACACGGAGCGGGTGCTCCATCTCCAGCACCTCGATCGGCGTGTTGAGCGTGTTGGACATCCCCACATGCACGCCGGACGGTCCGTTGGCACCCTGACCCGCGCCTTGGCCTCCGCCAATCGTCTCGTAGTATGTCCACCCTTCCCCCAGGCCCGAACCCCCAACCCCCAGTCCCCCGTTTCCCGCGGCCACGGCGCTGGGCGGCCGCGCATTCACCAGACATCCCGGTGGCGCGGTCACCTGGATCGCCCGCGGCACGCCGCCGTTCATCGGCACGTCCTCGGGTAACAGGGTCCGCACCACGAACAGCACCGCCGAGCGGGTCACGGCGATCGGACAATTCACGTTGCCCGGCGCTGCCTCTCGCGTCCCGGTGAAATCGGCGTGAAAGATTCCGTCTTGAATCGTGATCCGGACGTGGATCTCAAGATCGTCATCAATGACGCCATCGCCCTCCAGATAATCGGTAGCGGTCATCGGCGCGGCTGATGGCAGACGGCTGAGGGCTGATTTCGTCCGGCGTTCGGCGTACTCGAGCAGCTCGCGCGCCGCATCGCTCAGCGCGGCCCACCCGTGGCGCCGGGCCAGCGCCCGAATCCCGCTCGCCCCGCGCTCGACCGCCGCCCGTTGCGCCGCCAGATCGCCGCGCCGCATCGCCGGCGTGCGCACGTTGGCGAGCACCAGGCGCTCGAGATCGGCCGTCAGCCGCGTCGGCGGAATGACGAGCCCCTCCTGGTAAAGCTCGCGCGCGCCCGCCGGCATGCTTCCCGCCGTCATCCCGCCGATGTCGGAGTGGTGGGCACGAACGACACTGTATCCTGCGACGCGCCCGTCGATGTCGATCGCGCCGATCAGCGTGAGATCGGGAAGATGGCTGCCGCCGGCGTACGGATCGTTGAGCAGGAACAGCTCGCCGGGACTCGGCTCGAGTTTGCGGATCGCCGCCACGGCGTCCGCCAGCGCACCAAGGTGCACGGGGATGTGCGCCGCCTGCGCGATCATCTCGCCCTCGGCATCGAACAGCGCCGCGGAGGCATCGCGGCGCTCGCGGATATTCGGCGACAGGGCGCTGTGGACGAGCACGAGCCCCATCTCCTCCGCGATCGATGCGAACGCGTGCGCCATGACCTCGAGACCGACGGCGTCGAGTTTCATGTGCGCTCCAGGATTACAGCGCCGGATGCGTGCACGGTGCCGAGCCACCCCGGCTCGATGAGTCCGGTAGCATCCGGACCCGCGAGGACAGCGGGGGCGTTGAGCTGACGCCCCGCGGGAAGCTCTCCCAGCGGCCACACATCGGCGCGGACGCGCTTGCCGTCGCGCGTGACTATCATGCGCCGCCCCATCGCCGCCCCCCCCTCATCGCCGCCCCTTCGCCGACCTCCATCGGATACCGGAAGAGCCACGGGCCGCTCTGCGACGACGCGCAAATTGACGAGCTCGATCGGTTGGTCCGAGTCTCCGTGGCCGTGCCGCGCGCGATGCGCGGCGCGGAACGTGGCCGCGAGCGTCGACGGATCGTCGCGCGGCGCGGGAACGGTGACCTCATAGCCCTGACCCTGGTATCGGCAGTCGACGAACCGCGTGAGTCCGGCGTCTGGGAGCGCGGCCGCCGCCGCGGCGACGAGCGGCCGGAACGCACCCGCCAGCTCGCCGTCGCCGAGACCGGCCAATGACCGGTGCAGCGACGCCAGGACGTCGACCCGCTCGGGCGCGGCGGCGAGTCCGAGCGCGCTCAGCACGCCCGGATGGGGCGGCACGACGACGCGCGACATCCCCAGGGAATCGGCGAGCGCACAGCCGAAGAGCGGCCCCGCACCGCCGAACGGCAGCAGCGCCATGCCGCGCGGATCGATGCCGCGCGCCACGCTCACGCGCTTCAGCGCCCGGGCCATCACCGCGGTGGCCACCTGGACGATGCCGGCCGCGATCACACAGACGTCGTGAGACAACGGCAACGTCGACAGCGCCCGCTCGGCCGCGGCCCTGTCGAGGCGGACCGAATCCGCGAGTGGGTATTGGGGATCGAGCCAGCCAAGTACGAGGCAGGCATCGGTCACCGTCGGCTCCGTGCCGCCCCGTCCGTAGGACGCCGGCCCCGGCTCCGCGCCGGCACTGCGCGGGCCGACCCGGAGCGCGCCACCTTCGTCCACCGACGCAATACTGCCGCCGCCGGCGCTTACCGTCTCGATGAGGATGGCGGGAAGAGCGAGTGGCACCCCCGCGACCGATTCGGCCCCCTCAGTGAGCGCCACGCCGCCGCTGATGAGACTCGCGTCGGCGCTCGTGCCGCCCATATCGAGCGTCAGGAGATCGTGTGTCTCCACGGCCGCCCCCAGCAACCGGGCTCCTACGACGCCGCCGGCCGGACCGGAGAGTGCCAGACTCGCAGCGCGGTTCGCAGCCTGCTCCGGCGACACGGTTCCCCCGCTCGACGTCATGATCCGGAGCGTCTTCACGCCGTGCTGCTCGGCCAGCGCCCAAGTCTTCCGCAGATAGGCCGCCACCTTCGGCCGCAGGTACGCTTCGGCGGTCGTCGTGCTCGTGCGCTCATATTCGCGAAACACGGGAAGGGCTTCGTGACTGGCGGTGACCGGAACGCCGGGCAACCCGGCGCGCAGGGCAGCGGCAAGACGGCGCTCGTGCTCGGGATGACGAAATGCAAACAGCAGCGCGATCGCGACCGACTCGGGCGCCAACGAGTGGACACGATCCGTCACTCGAGACACCTCGCGCTCCGTGAGTGCCGTGATTGCGCCGTCTGGTCCCATGCGCTCCTGAACGCCGACCACGTCCCGGCGGGCGACGAGCGGCTCGGGATGGGCCTTGGCGAGATCGTAGAGCGCTGCCCGATCCTGGCGCCGCAGCCATAACAGGTCCTCGAAGCCGGCCGTTGTGACGAGCACGACGCGCGCACCGCGGCGCTCGAGCAGGGCGTTCGTCGCAACCGTGGTGCCATGTACGAGAACGTCGATCGGGGTTGGGGATTGGGGGTTGGGGACTGGGCCAGTCCCCCGTCCCTCGTCCCCCATCCCCAAGCTCTCGAGCGCTCGGAACAGACCCATGCTGGGATCCGTCGGGGTACTCACGACTTTCCGAATCTCGAGCGTCCCGTCGGGCCTGACTGCGACGAGATCGGTGAACGTCCCGCCGACGTCGACGCCGACGCGCGTCATGGACGGAAGCGCCGCTTGAGGAGCAGTCCCCCGCCGCCCAGCGTCAGCACGACGACCAGTGTCCCGACCCAGTCGCCGAGCCGGACGTACAGCGGGATCACGTCGGTGGTACGGAGGACGCCGGTCACGTAAGTCTTTTCACCGAGCTTGGTGGCAAGATAGGGGCGGCCCATCGGGTCGACGAATTCCGAGATTCCCGAATTCGCCCCGCGCGCCACACCCATGCGCGTCTCGATGGCGCGCAGGATGAGGTGGGAGGCATGTTGCTTGGGCGCGCTGGTGCGGCCGAACCACGCATCGTTGGTGATGTTGACCAGGAAATTCGCGCCCGCCGCGCGGTACTTGCGCGGCAAATCCTCGAAGGCCGACTCGTAGCAGACGATGACGCCGAAGCGGCCCAGCTCGGAGGTGTACAGGGGCAGACCGCGGCCAGGCGTAAACCCACCGGACCAGTTGCGCAATCCGGGAATCGCCCGGAAAACCCCCACCGGCACGAACGGGACGCGCTCGGTCACCGGTACGAGATAATGCTTCGCGTAGACGGGATAGGGCCGCCAGTTCCCGGTAGTATCGATGAAAATGGCCGCGTTATAGAAGGGATCGAGCCGGCTGCGCCACGTGGAATCGGCCCACATGACGCCGGTGAAGATCGGGACGTGGTTCCCCCGTACAAAGCTCGTTATGCGCGCGACCCACTCTGGCCGGCGCCACAGAAAATCGGGAATCGCCGCTTCCGGCCAGATGATCAGCTTCGGTCGCGGAAACTCATCCGCGACGTGCTTGGAGCCGTCGAGCAGCGTCCCGACCACGCTGTCGGCGTGCGCAGGGTCCCACTTCTCGCTGAACCCTTCGTTGGGTTGGACCATGCCGATCACGCCCACATCCCGCAGCGGGAGCGTCTTGATCCGCCACGCGCCATAGCCCAACGCCAGCAGCACCGTACCCAGCACGATGGCGTACCCACGCACCACGTACCGCGCACCACGTACGTCGGTTGCGGCGTCGACAATCGCGACGTTGCACCACGCGAGCCACAACGTCACGCCGCGGGCGCCGGCGATGTCCGCCCATTGCACGAGCACCGGGGCATCCGCGAGCGATGTGCCGAGGCCGAGCCAGGGAAAGCGACCGTCGCCGAAATGCCCGATGAGCCACTCCAGCGCCGTCCAGGCCACGGGCAGGACGACCCACAGCGGCACGCGGGGGACCCCCAGACGAATCCGGGTGACGAACCAGAACATGCTGCCGGTGAGCAACCCGAGGACGGCAATCGTCGCGAGATAGCCCAGCGCGGACAGCGGCGTGAAATGCCAGAGTGCGACGATCATCCAGTACAGCACGAACGCGTTGCTGATGAGGCCGTACCACCAGCCCCACCGAAACGCGGCGCGGGGATTCGACTCCGCCACGGCCTGCTGCAGGAGCAGGACGGCGGGGATGATCGCGAAGAAACTGAGTGGCGGAATGAGGAACGGCGGATAGCTCAGCGTGAGCGCGATCGCGCCCAGGACGACGAGCACTGCCAGGCGACGGCGACTCACAACAAGATGTCGCGCCCTTCGTCCGCCGAGCGATAGATCGCATCCAGCACGCGCTGCAGTGCGAGCTGATCGCGGGGCGGCGGCGCGTTCACGTCGCCCTTGATCACCGCCAGGAAGTACATCCACTCGGCGCGGTACGACTGGATGAACTGCGTTTCACGTCCCGTCGCGCCGGTGGGCGTGACGTCGACCGCGGCGCCGTGCTGCTCCTTGAAGATGCGCAGCGGCTGGATCATCGCAGAACCCTTCGCCCCGACGATGTCGAACCAGAACCGCTCCCCTTCCCCCAGGTGGCGCCAGCTCACGTCCATGGTGATCGACACGCTGTTCTCACACACGATCAGCGCCGACCCCATGTCCTCGACCGCATCGCTTCCCGATCTGGTCAAGTGCGCGGAGATACGCTTCGGCGTCGGCCAGCCCGCGAGCCACATCCCGAGGTCGATGAGCGGCAGGCCGAGGTCGAGCACCGCGCCGCCGCCCGCCTGCTCGCGCCGCAGCCGCCATCCCACCATCTGCCGGCTCGGCTGGAACGTGTACCAGCCGCCTCGCACCGCCTGCAATGGCCCGAGGTCACCGCCCGCGAGGAACCCCCGCACCGCCTGCACGTCGGAGCGGAACCGGTGGTTCATGCCGACCATCACCCGCTTGCCGTACTTGTCGCTCGCGGCGAGGACGCGCTCGACGCCGGCGAGCGTCAGGGCGAGCGGTCGCTCGCACAGGACGTGCACGCCGGCGGCGAGCGCCGACGTCGCGTGGATTTCGTGCAGATGATTGGGCGTGCAAATCACGACGACGTCGACGTTGGCGTAGCGCAGGACTTCCTCGATGTCGTCGTAGGTGTCTTTCACCTCGAAGCGGGCAGCGAGCGCCTGCGCTTTCCCGACGTCATTGTCACAGATCGCGGCGACTTCGACCCCGGGGAGCTTCCTGAGAACCGGCAAATGCGCGACCTGGGCGATCCCGCCGGCGCCGAGCACCCCGACCCGAATGGGGTCGTTCACTTCCTGCTCCCCGCTCCCTGCTCCCTGCCGGCTCGAAGCCGGTACATGATGCCGGTCCGAAGACTGACGCTTCGCAGCCCACTCGACAGTACGCCGCGTCCGTCCACCGTGAAGCGCCACGCGCGAGAGAGATTGAACTCGAATCCCATCGTGCCGTTCAACCCCGCCGTGATGACGTCGAGCGCGTCATCCATGAACGTGCCGTTGATGGCCGCGCCGTTGCCATTGCGGGCGTGCACGCTGATGCCGGTCCCGAGATACGCGGTGATCCCGTGCCCCTGCGGAAAGACGAGCTGGAAATCGATGTCGCCCACGATGTCGCTGAGCGAGATCCGGCCGAGATCGATGCTATCGGGAGTGGATGGATTCACGATGCTATCGAGGCGCCGTTCGAACCGGTTGATCGCCCGCTGATCGAATTGCGAGTGGAAGTACGACAGACCCAGCAGCAGCCGTACCTTTGGCGCGATGCGGCCAAAATCGACGCGCAGTCCCCCGACAGTCGAACCGGTGAGGTCTGACGCTCCGAGGAGCCCGGCGTCGAGCTGGATGCCCGACAAGCGCAGATTGTCGTAGGAGAACTGGTTGAGGACGCCTTGGGCGGCCAGACGGCCGGACGGCCGGACGGCCACCAGCAGCACGGCCGCAACTCCGAGCATCTTTCCGACCGTCAGACCGTCCGGCCGTCCGGCCGTCTTAATAGAGCTTCTCAATTTTCGTTCCAGGGAAATAGGTAGTTAGGATAGACCGATAGTCCTGCCCCGCGCGCGCGCGACCGATCGCCCCCCACTGACACATCCCCACCGCGTGTCCGGAACCTGCTCCGGCGGCGACCACGCGCGAGACTTCACCATTGGTCTTGGTCACCGTCAGCTGAAACGCGGCGCTGGAGAGCAGGCGGTCCGCCTCGGGCCGCAGCACCGCACGCACGTCCGGGCCCGGAATCCGAATGTCGCCACGCTCGAACACGATCCGCAGCTCGCCAACTCGGCCCGACCGTGTCTTGCGGCTCACCGTGACGTCGGTGATGCGCTGCAGCCCGTCGCCTGAGAGCGGCGTGACCGTGGGCAGCGTCCGCGACAATATAGCGCGCAGCTTGGAGCCATCCCATTCTTCGCGCCAACGAAATCGCGGTGAGATGTCGCAGTAGTAATGCCCGCTGCCCCGGTCGTCGGACACCGGTCGCAGATAGGGACGCGTGCGCGAGGTGGCGAAGGCCTCTTCCACGCCGGCGGTGCTGAAGCCGCACGTCGAGTGGAAATACGCGTCGATCACGTCGCCGTCGTACCTCAGGACCTGTCCCGCCGTTTTGCGCACGGCGTCCCAGGCCTGACCCGTTTCCACGGCAACGCCCAGGTAGACCTGATCGCGCGTGTCGGCATACGCATCGAACCCGAATGCCTCCCACCGGCCACGGTTCTTGATGGCAAAGCTGCGGGAGACGACCGCCTGGGCCAGGACGGCCGCCAGCTCGTCGGGCCGGCGCGCACCGATTTCGGGTGCGACGACGCCCGCGACGTAGCTCTCGGCGTTGACGCGATTCACCACGGTGAGACCGCCGCGGCCCGAGGTGATGCTGATGCGCCCGCGATAGCGCCGGCCGTTCGCCACCACGAACCGGTTCTCGGTGACGTTCACGACGGCGATGCCGCGCAGCGGGTCCGTGCGCGTGCTATCGGGCTTCATCAGTCGGAGCCGCGAGGGATCGGCAGAATCGGGGACGACGACCCACCGCACCCCGGCCGGAATCGATCCCACCGCCGTGCCGCTCGCCGCTTCGCTGACGAACAGCTCGCCACCTTCGGACCCGCCGATCGAGGCGTTGGGCAGCCCCACCGCGAGCCCAATCCGCAGCTCGGGTTCAGCGATCGCGGGCGTCGGCGCGCGCGGTGCGCGCGGGCACGCCGCGGTCGCGAGTAGCGCGAGACTAACGAGCGCGCGCTTCGGCCAGCGCGGCATCGAGCTGCTCGATAGTGAAGTCGATCTCGGCGTCGGAGTGCGCGGACGAGACGAAGCCGGCCTCGAACGCGGACGGCGCGAGAAACACATCACGCGCGAGCACGGCCTTGTGCCAGCGCGCGAACAGCGCGGTGTCGGTTCGCTTCGCGTCGGCGTAGTTCCGCACGGGGCCTGCAGTGAAATAGACGCCCCACATCGACCCCGCATGTCCGGCTGTGATTGCCACACCATGGCGCTGCGCGGCACGCTCCAGTCCAGCCAGGAGCCGCGTGGTCTTTTGCTCGAGCGATTCGTAGAAGCCGGGACGATTCGTCTCTCGCAGCGTCGCGAGACCCGCGGCCATCGCGACGGGATTGCCCGACAGCGTCCCCGCCTGATACACCGGGCCGTCCGGTGCGATGCGTTTCATCAGATCGGCGCGGCCGCCGTACGCCCCGACTGGAAACCCGCCGCCCACGATCTTGCCCAGCGTGGTGAGGTCCGGCGCGACAGCCAGGCGCTCCTGGGCACCTCCCGCGGCCACACGAAATCCGGTCATCACTTCATCGAAGATCAACAGCGCCCCGTACTGGTCACACACATCCCGCAGGGCCGGATGAAAGTCGGAGTCCGGGCTGATGAACCCGGCATTCCCCACATACGGCTCGACGATGATGGCCGCGATGCGACCGGCGTGCTCACGAAATAGGTCTGCGACGGCCCGTGCGTCATTGAACGGCGCCGTCAGCGTGAGACTCGCCAATGCCGCGGGCACACCCGGGCTGTCGGGCAGACCCAGCGTCGCCACACCGGAGCCCGCCTTCACGAGAAAGCCATCGGCGTGGCCGTGATAGCAGCCCTCGAACTTCACGATGAGCTCACGTCCGGTCACTGCGCGCGCCAACCGCACGGCGGACATCGTCGCCTCGGTGCCGCTGTTCACGAACCGCATGATCTCGACGCTCGGCATGCGCCGCCGCACCTCCTCGGCCAGCTCGACCTCGGCTTCGCATGGTGCCCCGTAGGTCCAGCCGCGCTGCGCCGCCTGGCGGACTGCCTCGAGTACCGCGGGGTGCGCGTGGCCGAGAATCAGGGGGCCCCAGGAGCAGACGTAGTCGATGTAGCTCCTGCCGTCGACGTCGATCAGCCGCGAGCCTTCGGCGTGCGCCACAAAAAAGGGCGTCCCGCCGACTGCCCGGAACGCCCGCACGGGTGAATTCACGCCACCGGGCAACACCCGTTTCGCCCGGTCGAAAAGCTCGCTCGATCGTGTCACGTCAGCGCGGCCGCCTGGAAATCGTAGTCTTCGCTCGCCGTGATCCGCGCCCGCACAAAGCCTCCCGGTCTCGCACATCCACTGTCCTGCAAATACGTGACGCCATCGACATCATCTGCTTGCCATTTCACGCGTCCAACACCGGGTTGATCCACCAACACGTCAACTTCCCGTCCGACGAACCGCGCCAATCGCTCGGCAGAAATCGCACGCTGTACCTCGACGATTTCTTCCAGACGATCTCGCTTGACGCCGTCTTCGACGTCGTCTTCATATTGCACCGCGCGCGTGCCCTCCTGCGGCGAGTACGAAAACGCGCCCATGCGATCGAACTGCGCTTCCTCGAGGAAAGCGAGCAACGCCCGGAAATCCTCGTCCGTCTCGCCCGGGAATCCCACGAGGCAGGTCGTCCGGATTGCCAGGTCCGGAATTGCCCCGCGCAACCAGGTGAGCTTCTCCCGCAACGTGCGCAGCCGCTCCGGGCGCCGCATCCGCTCGAGCATCCGGTCGGTCGCGTGCTGGATCGGCATGTCGATGTACGGCACGATCCTCG
>QHUF01000297.1 GCA_003221075.1 Gemmatimonadota bacterium | reverse complement strand
CACCGGCTGTTTGGGGAACGTGAAGCTCATCCCCGCCGGGATGATAGAAAGGGTTTTGCTGCGAACCGCCTCGTGCGGGCCCCCCACCGGATTGTCGTTGTTCCGGAAGATGATCTGCGCGCCGAGACCCTCGTACGCCAGGCTGGCGTCCATGGTGATGAACGGCCCCGGGCTGTTCTCGCAGCCCGTGACTCCGAACTCGGCGAACGCCGATCCCGTCGTGACCCCCGCGTGCGTGAAGCCGTAACGAGAACCCTGGACGCAGCGCCCGAGGTAGATCTCGTCGCTGGTCGGCGTCCCGGCGGCGTTCACGAACTGCACCCAGATGAACGGGTTGCCGCCGACGCCACCGAGCACCGGCTGTTTCGGGATCGTGATCGCTTGTCCCGCGGGCTGCAGCGCGATATCCACCTGCTTGTCGACGGTGTAGTCGTGTGTGCCCTTCAGGTTATTGCTGAAGGTCATCTCCACACCGAAGCCACCGAGCGCGGCCAGGCCATCGAGCGTGATGTTCGGGCCGGGGTTGTTGCTGCAGTCCGTGACCGTGAGGGCGGCGTTCACGCTCACAGGTAACGGCAGCTCGGTGATGTTGATGTGGGGCAGGGACGACGACGATGCGCTGAACGCGGGGGCGAGTGGCTGCCGCGAATTGTCTCGACAGGCGCCAGTCAGGATGAAGGCGCCCGCGAGGGCGAGCAACGTGCTCGTACGCATGACTCGGTCCTCCTTTGTACGGAGATGATTGCCAGAACTGCAAGAGCTTCCGGTCGTTCTTGTCACGGCAATCGGTGTGCCGAGTGAATGGGAGACATGCACGCACGACGGGACGAAGAACTGGTGCTGGTCTGTGGCGCTATGCTGACATGCGTGTGGACCGTCTGCGACCACGAAATCTTTGGTCACTGGCGTTGCGTCGTGTGCGTTACCTTACGGGGGGTTCGAGCATCTCCGCGGTAGGACCGGCGTGACTATATTTCCGCGCCCCAGCCCGAGTGGCGGAATGGCAGACGCAACGGACTCAAAATCCGTCGGGGGCAACCCCATGAGAGTTCGACTCTCTCCTCGGGCACTAGCACTGACGTGGTTCCTCTGCCTGGCGTGGATCCAACTCGCGGCCGCACAAGAGCCGTCCATCCGCGGCACCGTCGTCAGCGCCGAAACCGGCCAGCCCCTCGGCTTCAGCATCGTCACGCTACACCCGAACATCGGGCGGCAATTCACTGACGCCGCCGGCGCGTTCACGTTCGCAGAGACTAAGGCAGCCACGTACCTCCTCAGCGTTCGCCAAATCGGATACGCACCGCTCGATACGCAGATCGTGATCACGGGCGACAGCGCGACAATCGTGCGGATCGCGCTCCGACGCCTCGCCATCGAGCTACCTCCGGTCACGATCGCCGGCCAGCAATGCACCCGTCCGGGTCGGCCCGATTCGAGTGATCCAGCGTTGCTTGCCGTGTTCGATCAGCTGCAGGAAAACGCGCGCCGGTTCGAGCTGCTCGCGGACTCCTATCCGTTCCATTACGAGCTGGAGCTCGCGCTGCGGGAAGTGAATCAACGCGGCGACACAAGCCGACCAGAGATTCGGAGACTGCGATTCTCGAGCGACGACAATCATCCGTACGCGGAAGGCCGCGTGGTCGAACCCGCGTGGGGACCGTGGGGCAGTCCCGATAACATGCTCGTAATCCACAGCGCCGACCTGCAGGATCTGGGCAACCCCGACTTCATCGCCAATCACTGCTTCCGACTGGTGGGACGGGACACCATCGGCGGAGAAACGCTCGTGCGAATCGATTTCGACCCTGCGACCCGCATCGGCTCGGCCGATATGGCGGGCGCCGCGTATCTCGATTCCATCACCTACGAGCTGCGCTATACCGAGACCTCGCTCACCCGGCCCGAGGGGTCGGCATTGGTCGGCGTCCGGTCAATGAACTTTCGGACGCGCTTTCGCAACATCGCGCGCGGCGTACCCCTGCAGGATTCGTTGACCGTCGTCACCACCTATCGCTACGGCCGCCCAAGAAAGATCGATACGCAGCGAACCGTGGAGGTTCGCTTCAGCCGCCACCCCCCGCCGCCCTAGCCACTTGCGCCGCGGACTGCCATGGGGGGATATGTGGCCTCCCCAGGAGGCCTCATGACTCTGCCGCTGCTGCTTGTCCTGCTTCAGGCTGCTCACGCCCCCGTAGGCTCGGTCCCATCGTGGACGCTCCACTTCAACGGCGACATCCGGTGGCAACAGATCACACCGGCGGGAGCCCTGCTCGTTTCAAGCGATGGCGGCCTAGCGGGCGTCGATGTCGAGCGCGGCCAAATCGTCTGGCAGAAACCGGAGCTCGGCGGCCTCCCCGTCGACAGCGTTCGCATGGTCGAGGGCTCGCTGCTCATGGAAGCGGCGAAGCCGGGCCTGTCGATCATTCTCGATCCGGTCACGGGCACCGTGCTGTTCGACTCTCGGCTCCTGAGTCTAACGAGAGTCGTGACGCGGCGCGTGCTGCCGCAGACGGGGACGCTGCTGGTGCACGGCCAGCGCGCCTCGGGTCCGCCTGTCGTGGCGCTGTACGACCTGAAGACCGGCACCCAGCGCTGGGTGAGCGAATCGCTCTTCCAACAGACCGAACCGAAGCGCGGCGGCCTCGGCGGCTTGATGCAGGGCCTCGTGCGGATGGCCTCCGCCGCGACCACACTGGAAGTGCTCCAGGCCGGTCCCGACGTCATCGTGGTCAACACGCTCACGAGCCTGCGCGGGCTCGATGCCCACAGCGGCGCCACACGCTGGTCCGCCACGCTTCCCACCGCGCGCGCCGGCAATCCCGCCAGGCACGTGCGGCTCTTCCCGTCGATCGATAAGCCCGATCGCATCTACGTCGGCTTCGACGACCGTCTCATGGCGTACCGGCTCGCCGATGGGCAACCGCTCTGGGCCAAGCCCGCAATGATCCAGGGGTGGGTGCATGACATCGTCCAGCATCCCGCCGGGATCATCATCCTCCCCGAGTCGCCGCCGGCCAACGAGGCGACCGGAAACGTGCGCATCGTGAACGGGGTGGTGCAGACCGGGCTCAACGTCGCGCGCTACGACGATGGGACGACCATCGCGGAGAAGCCGCTGCGGATGCGCGGCACCGTGACGAGCGCGTTGATCACGGGCGGCTCCGCCGTGCTCGCCGTGGATGCCGAGTCGCGCACGTTCGTGAATGTGCTCGACGTCGCGACCGCGACAGTCCGCCTCCAAAAGGACGTGAAGATCAAGGGCCAGCTCGACTACGCCGAGCTCACGCCGGCGGGCTTGTTGTACATCTCGCGCTCAGACCCGGCGACCAACGGGGAAGTGAACGTGATCGACCTGGCGCGAGGCGAGCAGAAGTTCAAGGACGCGATCGAAGGTGGTAAGGCCGCGGGCGAGGGGCTGCTCCACGTCGTCGAGGGATCGACGCTCTATGTGTTCGCGGGTCGAGACCATCACCTCTATGCCGTGAATCGCCAGGACGGCACATATCGCGCGCTCGGCGCCGAGCTCAAGTTCCAGGGAGGCGAAGATCCGACCACGATCGAGCTCCGCCAAGCCGGGATCGTGTTGATCTCGCCACAGAACATCGCCATCGTCGGCCGAGACGGGCAGATCAAGCAGCAGGCCTACCATCCCGCGCCGCAGCTCCCCGGACTGCTGCGGGCGCTGTACCGGATCAATTCCGTGCGCGCCGGGCTCTACGGCGCCGCGGCGTCGGCGTACGGCGACGCGTTCGCGCAAGTCTCGCGCAACGCCACCGACACGACCGCGAAGCGCATCACGGGCCAGCTCGCGGCCGCGTACAGCCAGGGCGGGACACAACTGCAGGGCTACTCGAGCCAGGCAGCCGCGCTGGCGTCGAAGCGCTTCAAGGCGTCGCTCGCAACACCGGGGTCCGTGTTCGTGCTGACCAAGTCACCCGACGGCAACGGCAACGTGCTGCTCCAGCTGGACAAAGACACCACGCAGCCGCGCTCGCGCGTAGACCTGGGCAAACAGCGCGAGCCCGTCTATGCGGTCGACGATATCGCGGGGATGCTTTTCTTACAGACTACAAGTGGGACGTTGGCGGGCTATAAGCTCTGAGGAGAATGATCAATGATCATTGATCAATGATCATTGATCATTCGTTTTTCAGGGTTCGGTGACGGTCGTAATCGAAAACGCCCCGCTCGTTGTCGCCGCGGCGCCACTGGCGCTGGCCTGCAACGTGTAGGTCCCGGCTCTATCGATGGCGAGGTTGCCGAAGCTTGCGATGCCGTTGACGGTTGGTACCACGGTCGTCCCGCTCAAGTTCGCGCCAGTGGGGTTGGACCCGAACCCAATCGTGATGGGTCCGGTGAACGAGCTGTTGATATTGCCCAGTGTGTCGCGTACCACGACTTCGACCGCCGGCGTGATGACCCGACCTACGTTCGAGGTGTTTGGCTGGACAAAGAATCCCAGAACCGGCGCCGTGTTGCTGCCGTTGCCGCCATTGCCACAGCAAATACCGACCAGGCCGGAGCCAGTGCCGCCCATGCAGCCACCGGCGACCAGGAGAAGCAGGGCTCCGATGACGTTCGCGTGTGGAATGCGCATCGCGACCTCCTGACGGAATGTCCCATCCGCAATGATTATTGGGTTGTGTACCAATTAATACCTGGCGCGGTTCCCTCAGGTCACCTTTTTGTGGTAAACTGGGGCCATGCCAACACAGATTGCAGGCCGCCGCGGCGGCGCCGTCGGCGCCAAAATCGAATACCGGGACGGACACTGGATCGTCCCCGACCATCCCATCATTCCCTTCATCGAAGGCGACGGCACAGGTCCCGACATCTGGCGGGCATCGGCCAAAGTCTTCGATGCGGCGGTGGCCAAAACGTCGGGCGGCAAGCGGAGCATCGTGTGGCACGAGGTGTTAGCCGGCGAAAAATCGTTCAACCAGAACGGCAACTGGCTGCCTGACGAAACCCTCGGCATGATTCGCGAGCATCGCATCGCGATCAAGGGTCCGCTCACAACCCCGGTCGGCGGCGGGATCCGCTCGCTCAACGTCGCGCTGCGCCAGATGCTCGATCTGTACGCGTGCATCCGGCCTGTCCGCTACATCGCGGGCGTGCCGGCGCCCGTGAAGCAGCCCGGCAAGCTGGACGTCGTCATTTTCCGGGAGAACATCGAGGACGTCTACGCGGGCATCGAATACAAAGCCGAGAGTCCCGAGGCCGATGCGGTCATCGAATTCCTCCAGCGCCGCTTCGGCGCGAAGATCCGCGAGAAGAGCGCCATCGGCATCAAGCCGATGTCGAAATTCGGCTCGCAGCGACTCGTGGTCAAAGCGATTCAACACGCTCTCAAGCGCAAGCGTCCATCCGTGACGCTCGTCCATAAGGGCAACATCATGAAGTTCACCGAAGGCGGCTTCCGCGATTGGGGATACGAAATCGCGAAAGAGCGCTTCGGTGACCAGACCGTGACCGAAGCTGAGGGCGGAAAGCGGAAAGAGGATGCCGGCAAGCTCGTCATCAAGGACCGCATCGCCGACGCGATGTTTCAGCAGCTCGTGCTGCGGCCCGACGAGTACTCTGTCATCGCGGCGCCCAACCTCAACGGCGACTACCTGTCGGACGCAGCGGCTGCGCAGGTCGGCGGGCTCGGTCTCGCGCCGGGCGGCAACGTCGGTGATGGCTACGCCGTGTACGAAGCGACGCACGGCACGGCTCCGAAGTACGCCGGCCAGGACAAGGTCAATCCCAGCAGCGTGATTCTCTCCGGGGTGATGATGTTCGAGGAGATGGGCTGGGACGAGGTGGCGCGCGCCATCGTGCGCGGGCTGGAGGGAGCCATCGCATCGAAGCATGTCACGTACGACCTCGCGCGCCAAATGCCCGGGGCAACTGAGGTCTCGACCTCCGCGTTCGCCGACGCCATCATCCAGCACCTGGCATGAAAACTCTCATCTCGACCAAGCCGCTCGGGAGCGTTGAGACGCCGCTGCTCGCGGTGCTCGTTACCCAGGGATCAACGGCAGCGATCGGTCCCGATGTCCAGCGCGCGGTCGCCACGGGCGACTATAAGGGAAAGAAAGACGAGACCCTCCTCGTCTACGGCAGCGGCAAGGCGCAGCGGATCCTGCTCGTGAGTGTCGGAAAAGCGGGCGAGATCACGCGGAGTGCGGTCCGCCGCGCCGCGGCGATCGCGGCTAAGCGCGCCCGCAGCCTGGGGACGACGACGTTCTCCCTGGCTGTCACGAAAGAGGCCCGCGGCAGTCTCGGCGCCGCCGAGCTGACGCAGGTTCTGATCGAGGGCGCGGCGCAGGGCGGCTGGCAATTCACCGAGCTCAAAAAGCAGCCGGAGGACCCCAAGCCGGACCTCGAGTCCGTCGAGCTGGTGATCGACCCCGGGGACAAGACCGCGGCGGAGGTGGGGCGCCGCGTCGGCGACGCCATCGCGGCCGGCTATCTCTTCACGCGCAATCTGCAGATGCAGCCGGGAAATGTCTGCACGCCCAGCTACCTCGCCGAAGAGGCTCGCAAGCTGGCAACGGCGCACGGATTCAAGGCGACCATCCTGGACAAGGCGCAGATAAAGAAGGAAGGGATGGGCGCGCTGCTCGCCGTCGCGCAAGGAAGTGCCGAGGAGCCGCGGTTTATCGTGCTGGAGTACGCGGGAGGGTCAGGCGCTCCCGTAGCCTTGATTGGCAAGGGCGTGACGTTCGATTCCGGCGGCATCTCGATCAAGCCGGCGTCGAACATGGAGGACATGAAGTTCGACAAATCCGGCGCCACCGCCGTGCTGGGCACGTTCGAGGTGTTGGGGCGCCTCAAGCCAAAGATCAATGTGGTGGGGCTGATCCCCGCGACGGAAAACCTTCCCTCGGGCACCGCGATCAAGCCCGGGGACGTCGTCAAGAGCCATCTCGGCAAGACGATCGAGATCATCAACACCGACGCGGAAGGGCGCCTCATTCTCTGCGACGCCCTTTCGTATGCTCGGCGGTTCAAGCCGGTCGCCGCGATCGACGCAGCCACGTTGACGGGCGCGGTCGTGATTGCGCTCGGCCATCACGCCATCGGCATGCTCGGCAATGATGAGGGGTTGCTCGCGGAGGTGCGCGACGCGGGCGAACGCGCCGGCGAGCGCTGCTGGCCGCTGCCGTTGTGGGAGGAGTACCGAGAGCTGCTCAAGTCGGACGTGGCGGACGTCAAGAATTCCGGCGGCCGCTCCGCCGGCACGATCGCCGGCGCCTGGTTCCTGCGCGAGTTCGTGGACAGCTTCCCGTGGGTGCATCTCGACATCGCCGGAACCGCGTACCTCGAAGGAGAATCCGCCAGCCACGCGAAGGGGCCGACAGGCATTGGCGTCCGGTTGTTCACGGAGTTTCTGCTCAAACGCGCCGGCGCTTGATTCCTGCGCGGGCGGGACTCCTCGTCCTCGCCCTGCTGCCTGCGGCCCTCTCTGCCCAAGTCGATACCACGGGCCGAGCCACGACGGCACGAGATACGTCGGCACGGGACACCACGGCTCGCGACACGATGCCCGCGTTGCTCCCGACGTTTGAGCCGCCGATCCTGCCCGGTCCGTTTCCCCAGGGCGCCCGCTACACGTTCACACTCGACTCGGTTCTCCTCTCGAGCGCGCGCTCGTTGAGTGATCTGCTCGCTCACATCCCCGGAGTCTACGTGGCGCGCGGCGGCTGGTACGGGGAGCCGGAGATCGTCTTGTACGGCGGCCGCGGGCCCGCGTCGCTCGAATTGTATTGGGATGGGGTGCCGATGTTACCGCTGGGCCGCGACTCGGTCTATCTCGATCCGGCGCGGATCCCGCTCGGACCGATCGAGCGCGTGGATGTCATCGTGCTTCCCGCGTCGCTCCGGGTGTACCTCGTCACAACGCAACACCGTCCGACGGCGCCGCGCACGCAAGTTGGCGTTGTCTCCGGACAGACAGACATCGCGGATTACCGGGCGGGCTACGCCACACGTACTCGTTCCGGGTTTGGGGTCTCGCTACTTGCCGACTGGGCCAGCATCGGCACCAGCTCACCTGGCGTCACAACCCCGCCGTTCGGGACGAGCGATATCTGGGTCAAGGCCGATTACGTGCCGCCCGGAGGACGCGTGGGCGCATCGTTCCAGGTGTCGAGCTCGAGCTGGCATCGCGCCACCGCGAGCGACAACCGCGTGGACGGCTGGCGCCAGGATCGCCGCGACAAGCTGCTGCGCCTCTTTGTCGCGGAACGGGATGACGGTCTGGGTTGGCGGCTGACGGCATCCCTGGGGACGAGCGGCATCGGTCACGACACACTGGTCACGCGCCGCACGGTCTCCTTCGCCAACCTCGAAGCGAGTCAGACGTGGCGCACCGCGACGGTTTCGGGAGTCGCGCGGTTCGGTGCCGCCGGGGCACCACAGCAGTTCGAGGCGCGCGCGGGGTGGATGCCACTCTCGCCCATCACACTTGCTGGATCCTTCCGTCAAAGCTTCTACACCGGCAATCGATACGGATGGCGGACCTATGGAACCGCCGGACTCGCGTTGCCGCTCGGGTTCTCGGCACGGGCGGAGGCATCCTGGCAAGAGGATGCGGAGGCTCCACTCGTGACCACGGACGCGATGCATCGCACGTTGGACGTCGCGGCCTGGCTGCGCTTCGAGAACCGCCTGCTCACATTCGAGGTGGGCCGTGGCCGGCGCGATCCCTTCGCGCCGCTCGGTTTCGCGCAGGGGATCAAGAGCGTGGATTCGTTGAGTCCCACGCCCCTCACCGAGTTCGTCGCGGCACATGCCACGCTGCACATCGTCCCCGGAGTTACCCTGACCGGCTGGTTCTTCGATCCCGTGCTCGGCGGTGGAGACTTTGAGCCGCCGCGCCACGGGCGTATCTCGCTCACGTTCTACTCCAAGTTCTGGCGCGTCTTCAAGAGCGGGATCTTCGCGCTGCGCGGCGAGGTCGCCATGGAATCGTGGAGCCGGTCGGCGTTCGGCGGCCTCGACACCACCGGTGCGCAGCTGGGGATCACCGGATCGAGCTTTGTCGATACGAACCTCGAGATGCAGCTCGCCGGGGTTACGCTCTTCTGGAGCGTCACGAACATCAACATCATGCGTTCGAGCTACGTGACCGGGCTGGGCTACCCCAAGAGCGCGCAGCAGTACGGTGCGCGGTGGTTCTTCACTAACTAGCACACCCGACTACATTTAACGCCCTGTGCCGCGCAGTATGACGGGCTTCGGTTCGGCCGAAGATCGGGTGCTCCGCGGACGGTTGCGAATTGAAATCCGCACCGTCAACCACCGCTATTTCAACCCGCAGCTGAAGCTGCCGGCGGATTTGGCTGGCGTGGAGATCGAAATGCGCGAGCGGCTGCGCCAGCTGCTCGAGCGCGGCCACGTGACGGTCACGGCGCGCTGGGTCGACATGCCCGGTCCCGAGCGGGAAGTCACGATAGACCTGTCGCGGGCGAAGCAGGTCGTGGCCGCGGCGCAGCAGCTCAAGAAGAAGCTGAAGCTGAAGGGTTCAGTCGACCTCGCGTTTGTCGCGCGCCAGCCCGACGTCTTGACCGCCTCGAATGGCGCCAGCGAGCAGCCGGTGCAATGGGCGGATGTGCAGCCGATTGTCGAGCGGGCCGCCCGCGACGTCGTGGCGATGCGGGAGCGGGAAGGGCAGGCGTTGGCCACGGAGTTGAACGGCCGCCTCGACGCGCTCGAAGCGGCGGCGCGGATCATCGAAGAGCAGGCGCCGGCTCGGCTGACGGCGGAGCACGAGCGCCTGAAGCGGGCGGTGGCGGAGCTGACGGCGCAGACGACCGTCGATGAGCAGCGTCTGGCGCTCGAGATCGCGTTGCTGGCCGATCGGGTGGACATCACGGAGGAGTTGGTGCGGTTTCGGGCGCACGTGGCCGCGGCCCGGGCCGCGCTGCGGTCCGATCAAGCGGTGGGGAAGCAGCTCGGGTTCCTGGCGCAGGAGCTGCTGCGCGAGGTCAACACGATGGGCTCGAAGGCAAACGACGCGCGCATCACCCAGACGGTGATCGCGATGAAGGGAGACCTCGAGAAGTTCCGGGAGCAGCTGGAGAACCTGGAGTGACCCCGCGAATAGTCGTCTTGTCTGCGCCATCGGGTGGCGGCAAGACGACGATCGCCAAAACGGTGCGGGAGCAGTATCCGGATCGATTTGGATTCTCCGTGTCGGCTACCACGCGAAAGCCCAGGAGCGGTGAAACGGAAGGCGTCGACTACTACTTTTGGAAGCCGGACGAGTTTCTCAAGGGCGTGAATCACGGGAAGTTTCTCGAGCATGCCCAGTATGGCGGAGAGCTGTACGGCACGCTCAAGAGTGACGTCCAACAGATTCTCGATTCAGGGCGTCATGTACTACTGGATATTGAAGTGCAGGGTGCTGAGCAGGTCAGGAAGCTGGATCCAAACGTACTGACGATCTTCATACTGCCCAGCGATCCGCGAGTCCTCATTCGACGACTGGTCGAGCGCGGGAGTGAAACACCCGAACAGATCCAGCAGCGGTTGGAACGCGCGACATACGAGATAGGACAGGCGACCGAGTTTCAGCGCTGGATCAGAAACGACGATCTTCAGGAAGCGGTGCGGGCGGTTGTGAAAGCAGTGGAAGACCGTGCGGGGACGGTCGTTCGCGACAGACATGACATTGCCTGGCTCAACAGTTATTTGAAACAGCTAAAGTCCGAACAACAGAAAGGTTGAACAATGCGGATCGTGACACCGGCAGAAGTCGCAGGGCAGACGCAGAACAAATATCTGGGGGTCCTCGTGGCCGCCAAGTTCGCGCGCTTTGTGAATGATTTCCCGCGCGATCGCTCGGTGGACTGGGAGGAGAAGCTCACCACGCGGGCGTTCGACGAGCTCGTCCGCGGCGGCCTCAAGTACCGCCTGGTGCGGCGGCGGCGCTCGCAGGAAACCTGATGCCCGTGGCCGGCCCCACCCGCCACGTCGTGCTCGGCGTGTCGGGCGGAATCGCCTGCTATAAAAGCTGTACGCTGGCTCGCCGCCTGACCGAGGCGGGAGCCACCGTCGACGTGGTCCTCACCGCCGCGGCGGCGGAGTTCGTGCGTCCCGTGACGTTCGAAGCGCTCACCGGCCGGCCCGTGCTGACCTCGCTGTGGGAACGCGGCCACGCGCTCGCGCACATCGATCTCGCCAAACATCCTGATCTCGTGAT
>QHUF01000393.1 GCA_003221075.1 Gemmatimonadota bacterium | reverse complement strand
GCGGCGGGCATCGGAACGGAATGTCGGGTTGTACTCCGTGAGCCGCGAGAAGTCGTCCGTACCCTCGAACGCCATCCAGCTCGTTATCGCGGGCTCGAGCGTCGGGACCAGCTCCTTGCGCACGTAGACGAATCCGGAGCCCCATGGCGACAGCAGCCACTTCTGGCCGCCGCACGCGAGGATGTCGATCGGCGTCTCGGTTACGTCGATCACCGAATTCCCGATCCCCTGAATCCCGTCCACGACGAGATAGGTGCCGTTCGCGCGGCAGGCGGCCCCGAGCTTCTGGAGATCAGCACGATAGCCGTTGGAGAATTGCACGAACGACACGGCGAGCACGCGCACTTTCGGATCGCGCAGCCGCTGCAACAAATACTCTTCGTCCGGCCACCCTTCGGGACGGCAGCGCGCCATCTCGACGGTGATCCCCTGATCCCGCAGCATCAGCCACGGATAGACGTTCGCCGGGAATTCCTTGTCGGAGAGCAAGACGACGTCGCCGCGCTTCAGCGGGAGTGCGCACGCGGCCAGATTCAAACCGAAACCGGTGTTGGTGGCGAGCGCGATCTCCGCCGGGTTGGCATTGATCAAATGCGCGATGCCGAGCCTGGCGGCGGCGAGACCGGCGAACAGCTCCCGATCCGGGAGCAGGTGTGGCGCGGTGCGTTTGGCGGTGAATTCGTCGAGGGCTCGGCGGGTGCGTTCGGGTATTGGTCCGATGGAGGCGTTGTTCAAATAGATCGTGTCGGCGGTCCACGGGAATTCCGACGTGCGGAGCGCCTTGAACGTCTCGCGCAACGCGCGCACGTGCGTGGGATGATAGGCGATTTCGGTCATGCCATCCGACCCAAGCCGCGCACATCGAGTGCGTCGCGCAGCCCATCACCCAGCAAATTGAGACCCAGGACGGCGAGACCGATCGCGACGCCGGGCGCGATCGAGACCCACGGCGCGACGCGCAGCAGGTCCCGTCCCTCGGCGACCATCGCGCCCCACGACGGCGTGGGCGGCTGTGCGCCGAGGCCGATGAACGACAGCGCGGCCTCCGCCATGATCGCGCCGCCGATGCCGAGTGTGGCCGCAACAATCACGGGGGCGATCACGTTGGGCAGGAGATGACGCCCGATGATGCGCGCGTCCGAGGCGCCGAGCGCGCGTGCCGCCTGCACGTACTCGAGCCCGCGGGCGAGCAGAACCTGGCCGCGCACGATGCGCGCCATCCCCGCCCATCCCACGATGCCGATGACGACGAACACGACCGGCAACGACGGCTTCACGGCGGCGGCAATGGCGATGAGCAACAGCAGCGACGGAAACGCGAGCGTCACGTCGGCGACGCGCATGATCGCACCGTCCAGCCACCGGCCGTAGTAACCCGACACGAGTCCTAACGTCACGCCGAGCAGGAGCGCGACGCTCTGACTGATCAGGCCGACGGCGAGCGACAGGCGGGCACCGTAGAGCACGCGAGACAACACGTCGCGTCCCTGCGCGTCGGTGCCCAGCAAAAAGGCGCCGGAAGGTGGATGCAAACTTGCAGAGAGATCACCGCGGAACGGATCACCGGGGGCAAGCCATGGGGCGAGCAGCGCCAGGATCGCGAGTACGGCCACCAATCCCAGGCCGAAGCGCGCCCAGGGATCACGAGCGAGTCGAGTCCAAAAGAGTGGCGCCGCCATGGGGGTCCCGACTACGTTACTCGGAACTCAACCCCGCGGGCAAGCGGATAGGGCCGTGAAACGCGACACACCGTTCACCCTCGTGCTGGGCGGCGGCGGGATGAAGGGGCTCGCCCACGTGGGCGTGCTCCAGGCGCTACTCGAGCGCGGCCACCGGCCGACCCGCATCATCGGGTCGAGCGTGGGCGCGCTCGTCGCCGCCGCGTGGGCGGGCGGTATGGGCATCGCCAAGCTGCGGGAGATCGCGCTCAGCCTGAAGCGCAAGGAAGTCTTCGCCGTGGCGCATGCCGACATGGCGTTCAAGCGCATGCGCTCGCCCGCCCTGTTCCGGCGCGAGCCGCTCGAGCACCTCATCGCACGCACCTGCGGCGATCTCACCTTCCAGCAGCTCGACCCTCCCGTGGTCGTCAATACCGTGGACCTGAACTCGGGGATGCAGGTCTTCTGGGGTCTGCCCGGGCTCGATGACATTCGCGTCGCCGACGCGGTCTTCGCGTCTTGCGCCCTCCCGGGATACTTCCCGCCGCACGAGATCGGCGGCCGCTTCTACGTGGACGGCGCCGTGGTCTCCAA
>QHUF01000392.1 GCA_003221075.1 Gemmatimonadota bacterium | reverse complement strand
TTCATCTCGGCGGGGAACACCGGGGCGGTGCTGGCCGGGGCCACCCTGCTGCTGCGCCTGCATCCTGGTGTCCAGCGCGCCGCGATTGGGGCGTTGTTTCCCAGCGCGGGAGAACCGGTACTCGTGGTCGACGGCGGCGCCAACGTGGACTGCGACGCGCGAGAGCTGGTAGGCTTCGCGCATCTGGGCTCGGTGTACGCGCGGGACGTGCTGGGCCGCACCAATCCCAGCGTCGGCCTCCTGAACATCGGCGAAGAAGACGAGAAGGGAAACGCCGTCGTCAAGGAAGCGCATCAGCTCCTCAAGCAGACCCCCGGCATCCACTACATCGGCAACATCGAAGGGCGCGAAATCCCCGTCGGCGAGGCCCGCGGACAGCGCCTGGACGTCGTGACATGTGACGGCTTCGTCGGCAATGTCGTGCTCAAGTTCTACGAATCGGCGGGACGCGTCTTCGTGTCGCTCATCAAGCGCGAGGCACCGGATGTGCTGCAGCGTCCCGAGATGGGAAACGTGCTGAAGGTGCTCGATTACGCCACCTACGGCGGGGCACCACTGCTGGGCGTCCAGGGCGTCGTGATCATCTGCCATGGTGCGTCCCCCGCCAAGGCCATCAAGAACGCGATCCGCGTCGCGGTTCAAGCGGTGCAGAGCCATCTCTCCGACGACATCGCCGCCGAGTTCTCCGAGGGAAAGGTGCCCGCGTGAAGCGGCCGTTCGCCGAACTGTGGGGGACCGGCAGCTACGCGCCCCCGCGCGTCATGACCAACGACGAGTTCTCGAAAATCCTCGATACCTCGGACCAGTGGATTCAGGAGCGCACGGGCATCCGCGAGCGGCGTGTGTCGAGCAAGGATGAGACGAACGCCTGCATGGGCAAGGCCGCGGCCCTCCAGGTTCTGGAGGAAACCGGACTCACGCCCCTCGATATCGACGCCATCGTCTATGCGACGGCGTCACCGGACCGGCTCCTGCCCTCGCAGGCCTGCGATCTGCAGGCGATTCTCGGCGCCAAGAACGCGGCCGCATTCGACGTCGGTGCCGCGTGTTCCGGGTTCATCTTTGCGCTCAGCACGGCCGAAGGGATCATCGCGGCGGAGCAGGCGGAGCATGTGCTGGTGATCGCCTCCGAAAAGCTTACCAGCATCATGGACTGGACCGACCGGACGACGGCCGTCTTGTTCGGCGACGGCGCGGGCGCGACGATCGTCCGCAAAAGCACCAATGGCCGCGGGATCGTGTCGGTATATCTCAAGACGGATGGCACGCTCGCCGAGCTGTTGTACCGGCCCGGCGGCGGCGCGACGCATCCGCCGAGCGAAGAGCTCCTCACCGATCACAGCTATTACATCAAGATGGCGGGCCGCGAGGTCTTCAAAGCGGCCGTGCTCTCGATGGCGGATGCCTGTGATCACGCACTGGAGCGCGCCGGCCTATCCGCTGGTGATATCGATCTGCTGATCCCGCATCAGGCCAACATCCGCATCATCGAAGCCACGGCCAAACACGCCGGCGTACCCATGGACAAGGTCTACGTCAACGTGGACCGATTCGGCAACACGTCGGCGGCATCCATCGCGATCGCGCTCGACGAAGCCGTCACCACCGGCCGCCTGAAGCCGGGCATGGTCGTGATGCTGTGCGCGTTTGGGGCCGGCTTCACATGGGGCAGCATGGTCGTGCGGTGGTAGGGGCGCACCATGCTGCGCCCACCATCTGGTTGTGCCCGGGGCAGGGCGCGCAAAAAGTCGGCATGGGCAAAGATCTGGCGGAGCGGTTTCCCGCGGCGCGCGAGGTGTTCGGCGCAGTCGACGAAGCACTCGGCGCCGCACTGTCGCGCATCATGTTCGAAGGCCCCGACGAAGAATTGACCGCGACCCAGAACACACAACCCGCGATTCTCGCGCACAGCGCCGCGGTGTTCGCCGTCGTCGGGGAAAAAGTCGAGGGCGCCGTGGCCGCCGCCGGGCATTCGCTCGGGGAGTACTCGGCCTACGTCACGGCGACCGCCCTGACCGCGCCCGAAGCGGCAAAGCTGGTCCGGAAGCGTGGTGCGCTGATGCAGAAGGCGGGCGAGGAGCGGCCGGGCACGATGGCCGCCGTCCTCGGACTCGCGACCAAGGAAGTCGAGGCGGCGTGCCAGGAGGCGTCGCAGCAGGCGAGCCTGGCCGTCGCCGCGAACATCAACGCCCCCGATCAGACGGTGATCTCGGGCGATCCCGAGGCCGTGGCCCGCGCGGGTGAAGCGTGCAAGAAACGGGGCGCCAAACGCGTCATCCCCCTGAAGGTGAGCGGCGCGTTTCACTCCCCGTTGATGGGCCCCGCGAGGAACCATCTCCAGCTCGCACTCGAGAAGGCCCCGTTCGCGGATCCAGTCTTCCCCGTGGTCGCCAACGCAACCGCGGAAGCGGTAAAGGATGCCGGCCGAGCGCGGCGCCTCCTGTCTGACCAACTCACGGCGGCCGTCCGCTGGGTAGAATGCATGCAGCAGGCGGCGCGTCTCGG
>QHUF01000391.1 GCA_003221075.1 Gemmatimonadota bacterium | reverse complement strand
GCTACTTCGGGCTGTTCTGGAGCGGGATGCCGGATCTGAACTACGAGAATCCCGCGGTGCTGGAGGAGATGAAGCGCGTCGCGCGATTCTGGCTGGACTCGATGCATGTCGACGGCTTCAGGCTGGATGCGGTGCGTCACCTGGTCGAGGTCGGGAACGAGGTGTCCAACACTCCCGGCACGCATCAGGTGCTGCGCGACTTCGGTCAATACGTGCGCAGCATCGCCCCGCAGTCATACACGATCGGCGAAGTGTGGGACAACGCGGACGTCATCCTCACGTACTATCCTGATCAGCTCGACGCGTACTTCGCGTTTCCGATTTCGGAAGCGCTCATCGAGGCGGTACGAACTGGGAAGGCGGGAGGGCTGCTGCCGACGGTGGAGCAATTCGAGCGCGCCGAGCCGGCGTGGCGCTGGGCGCCGTTCCAGCGCAATCACGATCAGACGCGCACCATGACCGCGCTGGGCAACGACACGGTCGGCGCCAAACTCGCCGCGACGATTCTGCTGACGCTGCCGGGAGTGCCGTTCGTCTACTACGGCGAAGAGATCGGGATGACCGGTGACAAACCGGACGAGCGGCTGCGCACGCCGATGCAATGGACCGCCTCGTCCCGGGGTTTCACCAGTGGGAAGCCGTGGGAGGTGCTGCAGGCGGACACGCTCACGGCGAATGTCGCTGCGGAAGAGCGCCGGCCGAACTCAATGCTGAAGCTGTATCGCTGGCTGATGCGGTTGCGCGGGAATGACGCGGCGCTGCGAGATGGTCGACTGGAGCCGGTCGAAACGGGCAACGAGGCGCTGCTGGCCTACATGCGTAAGGACAGCACCGGGCAGGTTCTCGTAGTCGCCAATCTCGGAACGACTACCGCGACGCTCACGTTGCCGGGGCGATTCTCCTACCGCAACCTGCTCACGCCGGGCAGAACCCGAGCCTCGCTCCCCACGCTTCAGCCGCGCACCGCCTACATATACGAGATCACCAAACGTCCATAGAGCGGCCGTCGCGGACTGCGTTGCAATGCGGCATATTGGGAGCAACAAAGGGGGTCCCATGAACTGGTACCCAACTCGTGTCCTGCCGTCTCTCGCGCTCGTCCTCACGTGCGGCTCGCAAGCGTATGCTCAGGCGACTGCAAAACCGGCCGCACCGCCGCCGGCGTCAATGAAAGCCACCGAAGCCGCTCGGGAGCACGCCACGTCACTCGCTCAGCTGCTGCAGGGCCGCCTTTCCGGCGTGATCGTGTCCCCGGCGCCCGATGGCGGGATCATCGTCCGCATAGGGGGCCCAACGTCGTTCTATGGGAATCAGGACCCCCTGTTCGTGGTCGACGGGATCGCGATCGAGGGTAGCCGCACCACCTTGAGCTGGCTCAGCCCGCACGACGTCGAAACCGTTCAGGCCCTCAAGGACCCGAGTCAGACGGCGATCTACGGCGTGCGCGGCGCGAACGGCGTGATCGTGATCAAGACGAAAGGGTCGCACTAACTGCAACGGATCAGCCTCGGCGGTATCGACTACGCCATCCTGATCATCTACTTCGTCTTCGTGCTCGGCATCGGCTGGGCGCTGAGACGCCGCATCCGCAGTAGCGAAGACTTCTTCCTCTCAGGCCGGTCGATCCCCGCATGGATCGCCGGCCTGGCTTTTATCTCCGCGAATCTGGGCGCACAGGAAGTCATCGGGATGGCGGCGTCGGGCGCCAAGTACGGCATCATGACGAGCCATTTCTACTGGGTCGGCGCGATGCCGGCGATGGTGTTCGTCGGGCTGTTCATGATGCCGTTCTACTACGGCTCGCGCGCCCGTTCAGTCCCCGAGTACCTGAAGCTCCGCTTCGACGAGAAGACGCGCGGCTTGAACGCGATCACGTTCGCGATCATGACCATCTTCTCCTCGGGCATTTCGATGTATGCGCTCGCGAAATTGTTCGAGCTGGTGCTCGGCTGGAGCTTTCACGGGAGCATCGTGCTGTCCGCCGTCATCGTGCTGATCTACATCTTCCTTGGCGGGCTCACCTCCGCGATCTATAACGAAGTCCTGCAGTTCTTTCTCATCGTCCTGGGATTCCTGCCGCTCGTGTTGCTGGGACTCAAGGACGTCGGCGGATGGAGCGGGCTCACCGCAAAGCTGGCCACGGTGGCGACGAATGCGGGGTTCGAGCCCGGCGCGTGGACGCACTCCTGGAAATACATGGACTCGCCGGGCCACAACCCGATGGGGATGGAGTGGTTCGGCCTGGTGATGGGATTGGGCTTCGCCCTCTCGTTCGGCTATTGG
>QHUF01000390.1 GCA_003221075.1 Gemmatimonadota bacterium | reverse complement strand
GCCGATGTCGGGGCGCAGCTCCCGCAGGCGCAGGAGGAACGCGCCGTCCGTCGGCTTTTCGGGCTGGAAGACGGTCAACTCTTCGGCTTCCGCCGCGAGCTTCACGGGTGGAGGAATCAGCTTGGAGCGGGATCGGCCCTGCGGCGCATCGGGTTGTGTGACGACAGCGACCACATCGAACCCTTCTCCGACGAGCGCCCGCAGCGATGGCACCGCGAATTCGGGTGTACCAAAGAACGCCACGCGCACTTACAGTTCGCCCGCCGGCTCCGGCGTGACCTCCTTGAGATATCCGGTCTGTCCCTTGCGTGCCTTCTTCCATTTCGAAAGCAGCAGGCTGCGCTTCACGGCGCTGAGGTGATCGAGAAACAGAATGCCGTCGAGATGGTCGATCTCGTGCTGAATGGCGCGCGCCTTGTACCCCTGCGCCTCGACGCGGAACGGTTTGCCGTCGCGGTCCAATGCCTCGACGACGATACGGGCGTGCCGTTCCACGTCGCCGAAGATCTCCGGAATGGAGAGGCATCCCTCCTCGGCGATCTCGTGCTCGGGTGCGCGGTCGACAATCACGGGATTGATGAGCACGAGCGGCGGCGGGTCCTCTTCGCCGATGTCCACGACGGCGACGCGGCGGGCCACGCCGATCTGATTGGCCGCCAGGCCGACGCCTTTCGCGGCGCGCATCGTCTCGAAGAGATCGTCGACGAGCTGGCGCACGGCGTCGTCCACCCGGGCGACAGAAGCCGAGTGCTGTCGCAGCACCGGCGAGCCGAGCAGGTGCAGCGTGCGAACCGTCACGCCGGCTTCGCCTCGACGGCCGTGCGGTTGGTGATACTGGAGATGCCGCTGCGCAAGATCACGAACTTCGCCTCGCCGCTGCGGATGGTGACCTGATCGTCCTTGATGTGCACGACCTCGCCCACGATGCCGCTCGAGGTCAGCACTTGATCACCGCGCTGCAGCGACGCGAGCAGCTGCTTGTGCTGCTCGGCCTGGCGGCGTTGCGGCCGGATCAGCAGGAAATAGAAGATCGCGATGAACAGGCCGATCTGGATGACGAACCCGCTGGCTCCCGGCCCACCCGAGCCGGGGGACGCGATCAACAGCAAGGACAGATGTGCGGTGGTCATGCGACTCCCGTGTGTTGGTAGCGGCGGCGCCAGTCATCGGCCCATGTGGCGAACGCGTCGCCGCCCCGCTGAATGACGGCTCGCATCTCCGCCGCGAGGCGGATCAGATAGCGAACATTGTGCAGCGACAACAACCGCAGCCCGAGCAGCTCGCCCGCGACGAACAGGTGGCGCAGGTAGCCCCGCGAATACGTCGTACACGTCTCACAGTCGCAGCTTGGGTCCAGTGGCCCGTCGTCGGTCCGGTAGGCGGCATTGCGAATGTTCAGGGTGCCTTCCGGCGTGTAGGCCGAGCCGTTGCGCCCGCCGCGCGTGGGCGCGACACAGTCGAACAAGTCCACACCGCGCTCTACCGCGGCGACGAGATCCGCCGGAAACCCGACACCCATAAGATAACGGGGCAGTGTTGCGGGCAGTCGTGCCTCGAGTACGTCGATGGTCTGGTACATCTTGTCTTTCGGCTCTCCGACTGAAAGCCCGCCGATCGCGATGCCGGTCCAGGGGCCTAACTCCATCACGCGATCCAAGGATTCCGTACGAAGCGCCGGCAATGTGCCGCCTTGGAGAATCGGCCACAACGTCTGGCGGAACGATGGAATGTTGGAATGTTGGAATGTGTTTGTCATTCCATCATTCCCTCTTTCCATCAATTCGCGGTGTCGTTTGGCACACCGCTGCAACCACTTCAAGGTTCTTTCCAGTGCGTCCCGAGCGGTCGCTTCATCCGCGCCTCCGGGAATCACGTGATCGAAGGCCATGGCGATGTCGGAACCGAGCGTCCACTGAATCTCAACGGCACGCTCGGGGGTCAGCTTGCGCCGGCCGCCGTCGACGTGGCTCTGAAACTCAACGCCGTCGTCGTCGACTTTGCGGAAGCCCTCCAGGGAGAAGACCTGAAAGCCGCCCGAGTCGGTGAGCAGCGGCCGCTCCCACGCCATGAACTTGTGGAGCCCGCCGAGCTGCTCGATGACGTCTTCGCCGGGGCGGACGTGGAGGTGATAGG
>QHUF01000389.1 GCA_003221075.1 Gemmatimonadota bacterium | reverse complement strand
TCGACGCGATCATCCCGGGCGGCGCGAGCGAGCTGAACTGGCGAGTCGTCGCGGGACTGCTGCTGGGCTTCCTGGGGACGCTGCTGCTGGTGGGCGCCACGCCCGCTGAGATCCTTGCGGCGGATAAGCGCGGACCGCTCGCGCTCACGATGGCGAGTGCCTCGTGGTCGCTCGGAACCGTGTATGCCAAACGTCACCCTACGCAGGCGAGCCCGTACATGGGCGCCGCCTTTCAAATGATCGTGGGCGGCGGCGCCGTCGCGCTCGTCGGAACGATGCTCGGCGAGTGGGCGTCGTGGCATCTGAGTACGCGAGGGATCGGTGCCATCGCCTATCTCGTGATTTTCGGATCGATCCTGGGCTACAGCGCCTATTCGTACGCGCTGCGTCACGCCTCAGCGACGATCGTCGGCACCTACGCCTACGTGAACCCCGTCATCGCCGTCCTGCTCGGCTGGCTGCTGCTGCACGAACCCGTGGGCGCGCGAACTTTCATCGCGATGGGGATGATATTGATGGCTGTGGTATGGATTCAGTTCTCACTGAAACAGCGCCGGGCTGATGGGCGGATGGGCGGATCGGCGGAAACACCACGGCCCATCAGCCCATCCGCCCGACCGCCCGTCGATACCGAGCCCGAGGCCAGCATATGACTCCGCCCCTTCCCCGCGATGCGGTTCTCTTGGTGGTCGACGTCCAGAAAGGGATGGATGTCTACGCGGCGCAGTACAATCGGAACAATCCGGATCTCGAGAAGAACATCGCGCGGCTTCAGGCCGCCTGGCGCAAGAGCGGGCGGCCCATCATCCACGTCCAGCACCTCTCCACGGAGCCCAAGTCCCCGCTCCGACCGGGACAGCCGGGCGTCGACATCAAAGAGGAAGTGCGGCCCCTCGCCGGCGAGCCGGTGGTGCAGAAATCGGTCAGTAGCGCCTTCATCGGCACGAGCCTCGAAGCGGATCTCCGGCGCCGCGGGCTCACGACGCTCGTGGTGGTCGGCATGCAGACCAACATGTGCGTCTCGACCACCGCACGGATGGCGGGCAACCTCGGCTTTACGACCTATGTCGTGTCGGACGCCACCGCAACATTCGACAACACCGGGCCGAATGGGAAACGCTACGCGTCGGAGCTCGTCCACGACATTGCGCTCGCGGATCTGAACGGTGAATTCTCCACCGTCCTCGATACCAAAACCGTCCTGGAGCGCGCCTCATGAGCCCCCGCCCCGCCGTCCGCAAAGTCAATCTCACCGAGATGTTCGGCCGGTTTAAGGATCAGTGGAGTCCCAAGATCGTCGGCGAGGTAAACGACAGTCTCGTGAAGCTCACGAAACTCAAGGGCGAGTTCGTCTGGCACCATCACGAGCGCGAGGACGAGCTGTTTCTCGTCGTGAAGGGCCGGTTGCGGATGAAGCTGAGGGACGGTGACCTCGTGATCGAGCCGGGCGAGTTCGTCATCATCCCGCACGGCGTCGAGCATCTGCCGGTTGCCGACGAAGAAACGCACGTCCTGCTGTTCGAGCCCAATTCGACCCTGAACACGGGGAACGTCCGCAATGAACGCACCGTCGCCAGGCTCGACCGCCTCTAGATTGATCGCCCGCATCTGGCACGGCGTGACCGACGCCGCGCGCGCCGACGAGTATGCCGCCTATCTCGAGCGGACAGGCGCTCGGGAGTGCCGGGCGACGTCCGGCAATCGGGGCGTCTACGTGCTGCGGCGCATCAAGCAGGATCGCGCCGAGTTCACGTTCATTTCGCTGTGGGATTCATTCGACGCAATCCGGCGCTTCGCCGGAGAGGACTATGAGAAAGCCCACTACTACCCGGAAGACCGCGACTTCCTCGTCGAGCTCGAACCCTTCGTCGACCACTACGAGGTCATCGCCGGAGATTAGCCTCGACCCCCAGGGCGCGCGGGGGTGGGAGGAGCTCCGCCAGCTCGGCCACCGCATGGTGGACGAGATGCTCGAGTACCTGCGTACGGTGCGGGAGCGCCCCGTCTGGCAGCCCGTGCCCGCCGACGTGCGCAAACGGCTGTCCGGCGCTCCCGCCCCGCGCAAGCCGACAGACGCCCGAGACGTCTACGAAGAATTCAAGCGCGACGTGCTTCCGTACCCGACCGGCAACATCCATCCCCGGTTTTGGGGCTGGGTCATCGGCACGGGAACGCCGTTCGCAATGCTGGCGGATATGCTGGCGTCCGGGATGAATCCGCAGGTCGCCGAGTTCGATGATGCGCCGGCGGTGGTCGAGAACCAGGTGATCGGGTGGCTCGTCGAGCTGCTGGGACTTCCCGCGGAGACGCATGGACTGCTGGTCTCCGGCGGCTCGATGGCGAATTTCGTGGCACTCGCCGTCGCGCGAAACGCGCGCGCGGGGTTCGACGTTCGAGAGCGCGGCGTGCAGGGCGGACCGAAACTCACG
>QHUF01000388.1 GCA_003221075.1 Gemmatimonadota bacterium | reverse complement strand
TTGAGGTTTGCACCGTTGGGCTACGCGGTTCTGCAGCTCGCTGGAGTGACGACGGTTGCTCGGCGGCTAAGGAGCGGCGGTCTCATTCTTTGTTACCACAATGTCATCCCCGAGACTGAAGCCGGTCTCTGGGGCGGCCTCGGCCTGCATATGCCGTTTCCCATGTTCGCGCGGCAGATGCGCTGGCTCAAAGCCAAATACGACGTGATCTCATTGGATAAGGTCGTAGAGCGCGTGACGCACGGGATCTCCCTGCGCGGAACCGTCGCGCTGACATTCGACGACGCGTACGTCGGCATCTTCGAGGACGCGTGGCCTCTGCTACGGGACTTAGGGCTCCCGGCAACAGTATTCGTCGTGGCGCAAGCGCCTGGGCGGGACACCGACTTCTGGTGGGACCACCCCGCCGTAGTGCGGGCATATTCCCCGGCTCGGCGCGAGCACTGGGTCACTGCGCTGCGCGGTGACGGCGCGGCCATCGTGGCATCGCTCGGCCCCAATGGCGGCGCTCCTTTGCGCGCCCCCCGCTCTTGCCGCCCCGCGGAGTGGCAGACGATCGCTGACGCAGCAGGATCCGGGTTGGATATCGGCGTGCATTCTGCGACCCACCGCTCGCTCCCCGCTCTGGACGAGAGCGATCTGCGGCGAGAGGTGATCGAGAGCCGCGATGAGATCACGCGCCGCACGGGCGTCATCCCGGAGTTCTTCGCCTATCCCTACGGTCTTTGGAACGACAGGGTCCAGCAGGTGGTGCGCGCGGCGGGGTACCGCGCAGCCCTCACTCTCGATCGGGGCCCAGTCACCGGAACCGACCCATGGGCGCTCCCGAGAATGAACGTGCCGGCCGGAATCGGCTACGCCGCCTTCCAAGCGTGGACCGCGGGCCTCCACCCATGAGACTTCGCGGTCTCCGCCTCGCGCACCTCATCGAGTCGGACGGTCCAGGAGGGGCGGAGCGCATGTTGGCCAGCCTTGCCACTGAGCTTCAGGCTGCCGGCAACGAGAATGTCGTCATTGTTCCGGCGGCAGGAGAGGGATGGCTCGCCCGCGAGCTGCACGGCACCGGCGTGCACGTGGAGCAATTTCATCTCGATCGACCGTTCTCGCCGGCCTTCGCGCGCCGGTTGGAGGAGACGCTTCGCCGGCACCGAGTCGTATTAGCGCACAGTCATGAGTTCTCGATGGCCGTGTACGGCGCGTGGGCCGCCCGCCGTGCGGGAATCCCACATCTGTTCACGATGCACGGCAGTCGCTACTACGCCGAACGCCTGAGGCGCCGCATCGCTCTGCGTGTTGCGGCCACGTTAAGCGATTCGGTCGTTGCCGTGTCCCACATCCTGGCGCGTCAGCTGCGACGTGACCTGTGGCTGAGCGCTGATCGGGCCGTAACCATCCCGAACGGCGTACGGCAGATGCCGGTCACCTCGTCGTCGCTCCGGGAAGAGTTGCGTTTGACGGCTGGCGATCAACTGGTCGTTGCGGTCGGCAATCTGTACCCGGTAAAGGGCCACACCTACTTGCTGGAAGCCCTCGCGCTTCTCGCCGCCCGCTTTCCCCGGCTGCACGTGGCGATCGCCGGTCGCGGCGAGCTGGCCGATCCGTTACTCGCAGCAGCCCGTCGCCTCCAGGTGACGCAACGCTTCCATCTGCTGGGCCTCCGGTCTGATATCGGAAACGTGTTGGCTGCGTCGGACGTCTTCGTGTTGCCCTCGCTCTCCGAGGGCGTACCGCTCGCGCTGCTCGAGGCAATGCTGGCGGGGAAGCCAATTGTGGCCACCGCAGTTGGGGAAGTACCCACCGTGCTCGAGGAGGGCCATGCGGGTGTAGTGGTCCGTCCGGGGGACGCGGCGGTCCTCGCGGATGCTCTCGCCAGCCTGCTTTCCGATCCAGCGGAGGCGCGTCGACTCGGCGCCGCGGCTGCGGCCCGGGCGTCGGAAGCGTACACGCTCAGATCAATGCTCGACCGCTATGCGGCGCTCTACGAGAAAGCCCTATCTCCCGCTCGCGATTCGAATCCACCGCTCGAGTCGCTCGAGATCGCGAAGCCGAAGGCGTCCGTGGGTCGGTAGGGTACACAGTCTGGCGGCGAGTACGCGACTCCCCGGAAATGCAGCATCGCGGTTCAAACAGCGCTGGCGAAAGGGCTCGAGGTCGCAGAGCGGTTGGGGATAGCCGGGCATCACCCCAAGTCGCCGCGCCGCTGGCTCCATTGCCGAGCGCCGAGCCGCTGGTGACGCGAGCACTGGCAGCCGCAGGTAGCCAGGCTGGGCGCGCGGCGGCGTACTGATCGTTTCGAAACCCGGCTGCCATCGTAACGCCGAGAGCAGACGCTCCGCGTTGTGCCGTCGCGTCTCGGCCTAGCTGAGCGGCTATGGTGAGGAGTTCCGGCCAGCCTCGTCGTGGTGCACCAAGCAAACCTCTCACGGCCTCCACTACGCGCGCTCCGGCGTCATCGTAGGCCAGGAGCGCGCCGCCGCTCCCTCCGGTGAGCCCTTTTCCTCGACCGAAGCTCAGTACAGCGAGGGAGCACTGCGTCCCGACGGAGCGGTCATCGAGCGTGGCACCGGCAGCTTGCGCTGCGTCTTCTATCACCAAGGCGCCCCGCTCCGCCGCGAGTCCCTTCACCCCGCTGAGGTCGACCGGATGGCCATAGAGGTGCACGACGACCACCGCCGACGCGCCTTGACGCAGCGCGTCATGAAGCTGCGTCAGATCAGGCGCCAGGGTCCGCGGATCCAAATCGTATAGAAGGACCGGCGCATTGGCCCCGTCAGCTGCCGTGGCGAGGTCATAGCACCCGTACGCGGGAAGCGCGACCGCGCCCGGCCGATCCTTTAACACGCCGATCAGCGCCGCGGTCAATGCAGTGGTGCCACTATCGGTCAGGAGGACGTCCCGGGGCCCGTATCGCGCTGTGAGGAGCTCGACGACTCGGGCTTCACTCCGTGCGCTCCCTCGCCCGTTGCGCGCGACTCCGCGTGCGCCCGCGATCACCGCCCGAGCAGACAGGGGCGAGCGGGCCGGGACTTGGTATCGCCAACCGTTCACGGGAGGAACCGCACGAGCCGGGGACCGAGACGGTTCGCAACAAACAGCGGCAGACGACGCCACAGCCGTGGTCCCCAGGAGTACGCGCGATCATCGGGCGACGGGGTACCGCGCACACCACCGGCTCCCGAGACGGATTGATGCCACGACAACGGCGCGTCGACCCCGCCCCATTGTGTTTTGAAGTGATGTGTGCTGCCACCTGGCGTGCAGCGACCAAAGTTAAAAACACGGACGCCGCCGCCGATTGCGTGTTCCATGAACGCCCAGTACAGAAGCATGTTGGCCGCGAGACGGCGCGACTCGCGCAGCGAGCCCGCCCACGTCATTTCGAACTCTCCGCGCCAAACGAAGCCACATCCGCCCGCCAGCGGCTGGTCGCCGCGGTACACGACGCCGAACGTCACGAGATTGGGAAACGTCGCCGCCACGCGCTCAAACAGCGCGCGCGGCAACACCGGTGTGCCAAGGTCGCGCATCGTTCGCGCGAACACCTTGTAAAACGGTTCCCGCTGCTCGGGTCCGAACCGCACTTCGAGTCCTTCTTTCATTGGGCGGCGAATCTGACTTCGCAACTTCGCAGGAAATCTTGTGAACAGCGTTTCGGCGTCGGACGGCAAGGGCAGGAGCACGGTGATCTTTCTCGACGACACCGGAAGATCGAAACCGCCCGGATCGCGGGTTCGGAGCTCAAGGAGGTCCGCGCGTGTCCGACGGGCCTCCGTCACCGCCTCTTGCACCAGCCGATCCTGCGCGGCTTGGGAGCCTAAGGGACCACCGTAGTTGAGAAACGGCAGCGAGACGAGGTAGTGACCAAAGATCCGGCTGCGCACTCGCACGAGCGGGAGAATTCCTTGCAACGCGCCATCTGCGTCCACAACCTGCCAGTAGAGGCATTCCGCCCCCAGAACGTCGCTGAGGATCTCACGCCAGCCGGCGAGGTGACAAAAGCTGCTGCACTTCGCCCGCGTCACCAAGTCGTCCCACGCGCGCCGGTCGCCGTCGAGCGGCACCACCTCGAGTTGGGGATACGGTGGAGCGGGGCTCACCGCATCACCCCGCCCGGGAGACGGGCACGTGCTGGCGGTCGGGGGCGCTG
>QHUF01000387.1 GCA_003221075.1 Gemmatimonadota bacterium | reverse complement strand
CCTCCATCAACGCGTCGAGCAATGTGTCGGTACCGCCGTCGTACCGGACCCCATTGATGAAAAAGGTCGGAGTGCCGTTGACGCCGCTCCGCACGCCGCTCGCAAAGTCTTCGCGCACGCGCGGTGCAAACCGGCTCTCCACGAGCGCGGCAGCGGCCCAGGCCGAATCGATGCCCACGGATTCCGCGTACCGGACCAGCTGTTCATCCTCGAGCGCTTCCTGGTGCTCGAACAAAAGGTCGTGCATCTGCCAGAACTTGCCGTGCTCTCCCGCCGCCTCGGCCATCTCCGCGGCGTGCTCGGCATGCGAGTGGATTCTGGTCAGGGGGAAATGCCGGTAGGCGAACAGCAGTCTCGGACCCAACGCGTGTTGGATCGCCTTGACGATCGGGTACGCGGCCCCGCAATGCGGGCACTCGAAATCGCCATATTCGACGAGTTGGAGTTGAGGCCGGGCGGACCCTTGGGTGTGATCCCGCGGCCCCAGGGACGGTGTGAGCCGGCTCATGGTTCCCGAGCGGCTCCCGCGCCGGCTGGCTGCGCCATTTGCTCGAGCGCGCCGAGCACACCGTCGGCGCCCGGATTCTTCGTAACGTCGCTGAGATAACTCCAGCGAATCACGCCGTCGCCATCCAGGACGAACAGCGCCCGCTCACAAAAGCCGTCCTCGGTGCGATAGGCGCCGTACTTCCGCGACACCTCTCCCTTCGGCTCGAAATCGGCGAGCAACGGGAACTCGAGGTTGCGGGCCTTCGAGTACGCTCTGTGGCACCACACACCATCGACGGAGATCCCGACGACCTGTGCGCCGTAACGCTGGAATTCTGGTAGAACCTCGTTGAACAATGCGAGCTCATCGCCGCACACGGGGCTCCAGTCGGCCGGGTAGAAGACGAGCACGACGGGCCGGCCACGCAACTCCGACAGGCTGAGCGTCTGGTCAGGGCTTTTCTTGAGTGTGAAATCGGGGGCGTTCGTTCCGGAGGACAGGACCATGGAGGCTCTCCTTTGCCCGCAACCTAGAGAAAGGAGTGACGGAGCCTATCCATCGAAAGGATTAGCCCGTAGTTTCTGATCATGACGGCCCCCCTCCTCGCCGTTCTTATGCTCGTCCAGTTCGACACCGCGCAAAAGCCTCATACGGTGATGGCCATCGGCCAGGTCGCCCTGATCAACACGTTCGTGAATCGCGTCGACGCGTGGGCCTTCAAGCGGGATTGGGCGCGCTCGGGAACGCGGGTCTGGGGTGAGCATCTGCGACTCGGCTGGGAATGGGATGAAGATGCCTTTACGACCAACATGTTCGCCCATCCGTATCACGGCGGCCTCTACTTCAACGCAGCCCGCGCCAACGGCATTGGGTTCTTTCAGGCAGTGCCGTACGCCATCATGGGCTCCTGGACCTGGGAGTACTTCGGGGAGAAGTACCGTCCGTCGCTGAACGACTGGTACATGACCAGCTTCGGGGGCATCACGCTCGGCGAAGTGTTTCACCGTATCACCGCGACGATCCGCGACAACGGCGCCACGGGCCGAGGACGCACCCTGCGTGAGATCGCCGCCTTACCCATGGACCCCATCGGCAGCCTGAATCGTCTGGTGCGGGGTCAATGGCGGGCACGCGGCGCCAATCCACCGGAGCATGACCCGGGTTCATACGTGTTTCGCATCGGAGCAGGGGCGCGCTTCGCGAAGGGATTGATCGCTGATAGCGGCGCCGCCAGGATGGGCGCGATGCTGGTCGACCTGCTGTACGGTGACCCGTTTACCACGGAGTATCGGAGTCCATTCGACCAGTTCGGCGTGCGATTGATGCTGAGCTCCAACGGCGGATTCAGCTCACTCCGGGCTTCCGGTCGAGTCTATGGCACCAATCTCAACAATCCGGCGCGGAGCGCGCGGCATGTGCTGGCCGTGAATACGCGCTACGACTTTTTCAAAAACACGGCACAGAGTGTGGGCGGCCAGAGCGTCGAGATTGGCATCAACTCGCGCTGGCCGATCGGCTCGCGTGGGTACGCGTTCCGGACCTCGTTATTCGTCGACGGAATACTCCTCGGCGCCATCGATGCTTCCGGAACCGGACTTGGGGTCCGCACCTATGACTTCGGACCGGGCGGTGGTGCCCGGTGGGAGTTCGCGGTCGACCGTCATGGCGCGCGGTTCGTCCGGGTGTTCGGGCAGTGGGAGTACAGCCATGCGGTGAGCGGCGCGAGCGCCGACCACATCGTGGACTTCAGCGGCATCGAGGCCAATATCCCCATAACCCGGGGATTCGGCATCGCCGCGCACAGTACGATCTTTCACCGTATCAGCCGCTACTCCACCGCCCCGAAAGACGAGCGGAACTACCCCGAAGCGCGCCTGCTGCTCACGTGGACCAAAGCC
>QHUF01000397.1 GCA_003221075.1 Gemmatimonadota bacterium | reverse complement strand
CCGGCGTCATCCCGATCAGCGTCTCCGGCGTGGCCCGGAATTGCTGCGCCATCGCCGGGTTGACCTTGGTCATGTGCTGATGGGCAAAGACGTAGTCCAGCACCGCGTCCTTGTCGGCGCTCGGCCCCCACTCGATCGGCTGATCGAGCATCATGAAAAAAAACCCGTCCTGGGAGCGTTCGAAGAACGCTTCCAGGAGGGCAGGGGTGTTGAATTGCATCGTCTGGTCCACCCCGGATGATAACGAAGTCGCCGGGCTTCGCCGCTACTTGACCACGATCCGGCCGGTCATCGCGGCCCCGTGCACTGCGCAGTCGTAGGTGTACGTCCCCGGA
>QHUF01000396.1 GCA_003221075.1 Gemmatimonadota bacterium | reverse complement strand
GAGGTCCTGCGTCCCGCCCGCGCTGATGTCGTTGAGCGTTGCCGTCAACGCGGCGTCGCCGCTCGTGATCCGCACGCGCGCGACGATCGGCGCCTCGAACACCGCGCCGGTGAACGAGAGCAGCTGCGCGCCGGCGTGATTCGGTGCGGTGACGATGGCGATCCGCTGGCTGTCCACGTCGAAGTATTCGATCGTCGTGGAGCCGGCCCGATCTACATCCACGAACACGGCGCCGAACCCCTTCACCAGGCCAGGCGTGTCGGTGCCAACCAGTCGGAATGTGATGTCGACCTGGTTGCTCCCCACGGGCATGAAGAGCTTCTTGGCCGAGAAGGTCCTGAACTGGGAGGCGAGCCCTGCGTTGACCGCCGCGAAGTCCGTGCTGTCGATACGCAGACCGGTTCCGGGCGTCGAGTACAGCGCGCCCCGCTTCGAGTTGACGTTGAAGAAGTTCGCCGG
>QHUF01000395.1 GCA_003221075.1 Gemmatimonadota bacterium | reverse complement strand
AAGACACGCGACTATGTCTATGTGGGTGACGTCGTCGAGGCGACGCTCCGCGCGGCCGCCGGACCCTCTGGGATCGTCGCCAACGTCGGGTGGGGGCGGGAAGTGTCGGACCTCGAGCTGTTTCGCGCCGTAGCGGCCGCCGCGGAATACAGCAAGGAACCGATCTTCGCCGCGGACCGGCCCGGTGATATCGCGCGGAGCTGTCTGGATCCCACGCTCGCGCGGCGAACGTGGGACTGGCGTGCAACCGTGCCGCTCGAGGACGGGTTGCGGGGGGTCGTGGAGCACGCCAGGGCTTGAGCGCACCCGCACTCGTCATCCTCGCGGCGGGAGTCGGGAGCCGCTTCGGCGGCCCGAAGCAGCTGAGCCCCGTCGGACCGTCGGGCGAGACGCTGCTCGATTATGCGATCTACGACGCGATGCGCGCCGGCTTCACACACGCCGTGCTCGTGATACGGAAGGAGCTGGCCGCCCCGCTGCGCGAACACGTCTCCGAGGTGACCCGAGGCGTGGTGCCCGTCCAATACGTCGAGCAGCGCGTCCCCGAGGGGCGGGCGAAGCCCTGGGGCACGGCTCACGCCGTGCTCGCCGCGCGGGACGCCGTGGCCGGCCCCTTCGCGGTGTGCAATGCGGACGACTACTACGGTCCGGGTGCGTACCGACTGCTCGCCGAGCACTTGACGAACGAAGCGGGCGCTCCGCCGCTGCACGCGCTGGTGGGCTACCGCTTGGATGCGACGCTCTCGACGCACGGCGGCGTCGCCCGGGCCGTGGCGTCGTGCGGGCCAGACGGACTGCTCACGCGGCTCGTCGAAGTGCGAGACGTGATTGGGGGCCGGGGGTTGGGGATTAGGGGTTCGACAGCGGCAAGCGAACAGCTGGAGTTCACGGGCTCCGAACAGGTCTCGATGAACCTGTGGGGCTTCACACGCGACGTCTTCGCGGCACTGGAGCAGCAGTTCGCGGCCTTTCTCGCGGGGGCAGACCGGGCGCCTGACGCCGAGTTTCTGTTGAGCACGGCGCTCGACGAACAGGTGAGGGCAGGCCGCGCGCGGCTGCGCGTATTGCCCGCGCCCGATCGGTGGCTGGGCATGACCTTCGCCGCCGATGTGCCGGCGGTGCGTGACGAGATCGCGTCGCTCGTGCGCGCAGGGGTTTATCCAGCGGACTTACGCGACGCGTTCACCTGCCTCTGAGGCCACCATGCGACTCGACATCAACGATTGGATCGTACTGGCGCTCTACGGCATCGTTTGCGTGGCCATCGGCCTGGCGGTGGTGCGCCGCGCGGGTTCGGGCCGCGCCGAGTTCTTTCTGTCGGGGCGCCGGTTGTCGTGGTGGCTGTTGGGCGTGTCGCTCGTGGCGACGACGTTCTCCACCGACACGCCGAACCTCGTCACCGATCTCGTACGCAACGGTGGCGTGAGCCAGAACTGGGTGTGGTGGGCCTTTGCGGTCACGGGCATGTGCACCGTGTTCTTTTACGCCAAGCTGTGGCGGCGCTCGGCGGCCCTCACCGACATCGCGTTCTACGAGTCACGCTACTCCGGCAAGCCCGCGGCCTTCCTCCGAGGGTTCCGAGCGATCTACCTCGGCGTGTTCTTCAACGTGATGATCATGGCCTCGGTCAATCTTTCCGCGACCAAGATCGCCGGCGTAATGCTCGGCTGGGATCGCTCGACGGCGGTGCTCGTCGGCGGCGCCGTCACCGTGCTGTACGCGGCAAGCTCCGGGTTGTCGGGTGTCGTCTTGACCGATTTCGTCCAGTTCGCGATTGCGATGGTCGGGTCCGTGATGGCTGCGGTCGTGGCGCTCAAGCTCCCCCAGGTTGGCGGCCTGTCGGGACTGTTCTCCAACCCCGCGGTGACGGGGCACCTGTCGCTCTTACCCGATTTCTCGGACTGGAAGACGGCGGCCGCGGTCCTGGTCGTGCCGCTCGCGGTGCAGTGGTGGAGCACCTGGTATCCCGGCGCCGAGCCGGGGGGTGGGGGCTACGTGGCGCAACGCATGCTCGCCGCGCCCACGGAGCGCGACGCCATGCGCTCGACGCTGCTGTTCAACGTGCTCCACTACGCCGTGCGGCCGTGGCCGTGGATCATCGTGGCCCTCGCGTCGCTCATCATCTATCCCGACCTCGCGTCCATCGGCGCGCGGTTCCCCCACATCGACAAGGCGATCGTGCGGCACGACCTGGCCTACTCCGCGATGCTCGTGTATCTCCCACACGGGCTCCTCGGCCTCATGGTCGCCTCACTTGCGGCGGCGTACATGTCCACCATCAGCACCCATCTGAACTGGGGTGCATCCTACGCGGTCGAAGACTGCTACCGCCGCTTCATGGCACCCGACAAAACCGAACGCCACTACGTGATGGTGGGGCGTGCGGTCACGGTCGGACTGATCGTGCTCGCGTCGGCCGTCTCGCTCTGGTTGCACAACTCCTACCAGGCATTCCAGATCCTGCTCCAGATCGGCGCCGGGACCGGACTGATCTTCCTGCTGCGTTGGTTCTGGTG
>QHUF01000394.1 GCA_003221075.1 Gemmatimonadota bacterium | reverse complement strand
CCGCTGATCCCTTCGAGACCGCCAAGGTCATCGCCGCGGAGCTGAAAACCACGAACTGGGATCTGATCCTGGTCGGCCGCATGGCGATCGACGACTACAATCATCAGGTCGGCCCGCTCGTCGCCGAGCTGCTCGGCCTTCCGTGCGTTACCGCCGTGTCCCATCTCGACATCGAGGGGACGAAGGGGGTCGCCGAACGGGAGATTGAAGGCGGCATCGAAGTCGTGGACTTTCCGCTTCCCGCCGTCCTCACGACTGACAAAGGCCTGAACGAGCCGCGCTTGCCCGCACTCAAAGGCATCATGGCGGCGAAAAAGAAGCCGCTGGAAGTAAAGCCGGTGCAGGTGGGAGCGGGCGTGCTCGAGGTCGTGGCACTCACCCCACCTCCCGAGCGGAAAGAAGGGAAGATCGTGGGTGAAGGAGCGGGCGCCGTCGCCGAGCTGGTGCGGCTGCTGCGCGAAGAGGCGAAGGTCTTGTGACAACCCTTGCCGTGCTGGAGCAGCGCGACGGCGTGCTGCGCAAGATCTCCCATGAAGTGGTCACGGCCGCGCAGCGGCTCGGCGGCGGCGTCGAAGCCGTGGTCTGCGCTGCGGGCGTGGTCCAGGGCGCCGATCAAGCCGCCAAGTTCGGCGCCGACAAGATCGTTACGCTGACGAATCCGGCATTCGCAACGTACGCCCCCGAGGCGTGCGCGCAGGCCCTGGCCGAGCGGGCGAAACAGGGCGGCCATCGCTCCATCGTCTTCGCGGCGAGTGCCACCGGCAAGGACCTCGCGCCGCGCGTCGCGGCGAAACTCGGCGTGAGCGTAGCCGGAGATCTCACAGATCTCGCCACTGATGGCGCCGGTCTGGTGGTCACGCGTCCGGTGTATGCGGGGAAAGCACTCCTGAAAGTGAAAGTCATGGCGCAGCCCGCCGTGCTTTCGCTGCGACCCAACGTCTTCACACCGGTGGAGCGGCCTAAAGCGGGCGCCGCTGAAACGGTCGCCGTAAATGTGCCGGCCGGGCGGGTGAGCGTGCGCGAGATCAAAGCCGCGCCGGCGGGCACACTCGACGTCGCCGAGGCGCAGGTGATCATCTCGGGCGGCCGCGGCCTCAAAGAGCCGGCCAACTTCAAGGTGCTCGAGGAGCTGGCGCG
>QHUF01000121.1 GCA_003221075.1 Gemmatimonadota bacterium | reverse complement strand
CCTATGGTGGCTGGCAGCAGACGAACTTCATCGCTGAGGAAATCGTCGAGCCCGAAAGAAATCTCCCTCGCGCGTTGGTCCTTGGCGTCGCGATCGTGGTCGCCGTTTATCTCCTCACCAACATCGCCTACCTACGGGTCCTCGGCGTGGATCGGCTTGCCGCGAGCACCGCACCAGCCGCGGACACGATGCGAGCAATGCTCGGACCTGTTGGCGCCAAGATCATCGCCGCTGGTATCGCGGTCTCGACGTTTGGCTTTCTCAACCTCGTCATCCTCGTAACACCGCGCGTGCTGCAGGCGATGGCCGCCGATGGTGTGTTCTTTCGTCGCTTCGCCGTCCTTCATCCCACCTACCAGACGCCGACCGCCGCGATCGTTGCGCTTGCCTTGTGCGCGGTCGCCTTGACGCTGACCGGGACGTTCGGCCAGCTCGTGGATTACGTGACATTCGGGGATTGGATTTTCTTCGGACTGACGGCCGCCGCGCTGTTCGTCTATCGAAAACGCGACCAGAGTCCCGTGACGGGATTCCGTGTTCCCGCGTATCCGGTCACCGTGATTATCTTCGTCCTCGCCGCGGCATATGTGGTCTTCAGCGCGATCATCTCGAATCCCAGGAACGCGGCGATCGGCGCCGGCCTCATCGCGCTGGGGATCCCAGCTTTCCTTTATTGGCGGAGCCGTTCATGACTCGATTTGCTCGTCTCCTCGCGCTCGCGTCGATCGTGGTCGCCCCCTCGCTCCGGGCCCAACATGCGCACGGGCGATCCGCCGAACAGCTCGGCCACGTGGTGTTTCCGACGTCCTGCAGCGCGGGGGCACAACGGGAATTCGAGCGCGGCATGGCGCTGCTGCACTCGTTCTGGTGGGAGCAGGGTCTGGCCGCGTTTCAGGCGGTGGTGGCGGCGGATTCGAGCTGCGCGATGGGCTACTGGGGGTTGGCGCTCAACGCCTGGGGCAATCCCTTTGTCGGTGGACCCGGTGGCAATGCGGGGAAGGGTGAGCCCCTGCGCCGCGGCGCCGGCTTTGCCGAGCGCGCGATCGCCGTGGGCGCGCCGACGCCGCGCGAGCGCGGATTCCTTGCCGCGCTTGGCGCGTTGTACGGCGGCTCGGACTCGATCCCCAATGCCCGAAGGCTGCAGGCCTGGTCCGACACCCTCGAACGCCTGTATCGTGATCTTCCGAACGACACCGAGGTCGCGATCTACTACGCGCTCTCGCTCGTGGAGACCGCGTCAAAGACCGATACGACGTTCACACGCCAAAAGCGGGCCGCCGCGATCCTGAATCCGCTGTACGTCCGTTTCCCGGACCATCCGGGCCTCGCGCATTACATCATCCACGCGAACGATTCGCCGCGCCTCGCGAGCCTCGGGCTCGCTGCGGCGCGGCGGTACGCGGAAATCGCGCCGTCGGCGCCGCACGCGCAGCACATGCCCTCACACATCTTCGTGCGGCTGGGTTTATGGGATGAAACGATCGCGACGAATCAGCGGTCCTTCGACGCGGGGTTCGAGTACGCGCGCGCCCATCAAATCGGCGTCGCGCCCGAGCAGTTCCACGCGCTTGACTACATGGTCTACGCCTACCTGCAGCAAGGTCGCGACGCCGAGGCGCGCCGCACCGTCGCGCGGGCGCAGGAGTTGAAGGCCACGCTCACATCCGATCAGTTGGTCGCGAACTACAATCGCGTCGCGATGGAAGCCAGAATCTCGCTCGAGCGGAGCGACTGGGCGGCCGCATCGCGCCTGCCCGTTCGCGCCGCCGAGTCGACCATTGGGGCGGCGCTGGGACACTTCACGCGCGGATTGGGTGCGGCACGCGGACGTGACACCGCGGGCGCCAGCGTCGCCATCGCGGCGCTCACAGCGATCGGCGCCGACATGAGACGCCGTGGCGACAACGACTGGGCGACCGTCGTCGAGGTCAAGCGCCAGGTGGTGACCGCGTGGCGTGAGCTGGCAGCGGGGGATACCGCAGCGGCGTTGCGCGATGCGCAAGCGGCGGCCGACGTCGAGGGCGTGACCGAAAAGCAGCCGGTGACGCCGGCGGAGCTGCTGCCCGCGCGCGAGCTCGAAGCCGACATGCTCCTCGCGGTAGGACGCTATGCCGACGCGCGCGCCGCGTACGAGACAACGCTGACGCGCGAACCCGGACGCGCGCGCAGCCTGTTCGGGTCGGCGCGCGCTGCAGATCTGGCCGGCGACAAGTCCAGTGCACGGCGCCGGTATTTGGAGTACCTCGCGCAGATGCAGACAGGTGACGGCGACCGCGCCGGTATTGCACAGGCGCGCGCTGCGCTGCGCTGACGGGCGTATTCTCTAGGGGCGAGCCGTCACCGGGCCGCTGTGTCTCATCCACAGCATGATGGTCGCGCATGGGCTGCCCGCGAACTCCGACGGCGTGACGCCTGGGGTCGGGAACGCCTCGACCGCCAACACATCGTCCATGAGTATCTCATCGAGCGTATGCTGGGGGCCGAGCGCGTTCGTCCACACGTGCATCACGCAGGGCTCCTGCTCCCGACTGGTCGGGTTGGGATTCAAGATCGATGTGCGGCCGCGACTGGCCTCCTGCCCGCAATCCAGGTCCCCCCTGCGGGTCACGATACATATGAAGTGAAAGCCGGGCTTCTGGCGGATGAGCGTGAACAAACTCCCGCCGAGACGCGACAAGTCATCCGGCGCCAGGAACACGCCCTGGCGAAACCCTTTCTTGTGGTCGTAGAACTCCGCGAGCTCGGGGTACATTCGCACGTCAGCGTTCTGAACGGCGGCCCGGTCCTCGTCCGTCTTGACTTGCCGCAGACTTTTCGTCCCGACGTCGGTGGCGACCGTGTCCGCAGGAACCTCGACGATCACCGGAACGTAGCCCGACCGGCGCACGAATAGCAGGAGCGCGTCCGGCGGCGCCGACACGCTGAACTTCCCGTCATTTCCCGTGCTTTGACCGGCCGGCATCCGGCCGAAATAAACGCCTGCCTGAGACAGCGGTTTGTGATTGGCGGAATCCATGACGGTCCCCGTGATCGAGCGGGTTGCACTCTGTCCCGCTGCCACGTGCACCGCGGCCAGAACCAGAACGAGCGCGAACATCGCTCCGGCTACCGAGCGTCGCATGAAGATCTCCTTGAATTGTTCTGTTTGGAACGCACGCAATTGATTACACCAAATACTAAACGGGGATTCGCAGCGGAGTCTCAAGCAGCGCCAAAAGTCATAATCAGACGTCTGTGGAGGTCACCGGGGCCGCTCCGCCGGCGTCGTGATGCGGACGTTGCGAAACGTGGCCCGCTCCGTGACGGCGTCGTTGTGCGAACACACGAACAGGCCGACGTAGACCGTGTCGGGGAGCGAGACGCCGGCGAGTCGCTGCGTGACGAGCGTATCGCCGAATTGCGCCACCGACATGAGATACACGCCATCGCGCCGCTCGAGCTTGATAATGGCATCCGCGTCCGGGAGGCTGTCGGCCGACTTGGCCTCCTCGGTGATGCGGCTGGTCTGCCGCCGGAACTGGAGCGACATCAAGCCGTTGCCGTGCAGCGCCGCGGTCACATGCGCGCTGCGCGGGTCGAGCGAGGAGCGAATGGTCCAGCCGATCTTGCGATGCTCCTCCCCGCCCGCGCCGATGAAGCGCGCACGCGTGGAAAGGATGAAGTTCCCGCTAATCCGTTTCCAGACGAAATGAAAATCGTCGCGGGAGTCCCACATGTTCTGGCCCGACCCGGCGACCAGATACGTCTGCTGCCTGGGGTCGTACGACGCGGAACCCGTCGCTCGACCCACGTCCGATTGCGCGGTGAAGATGCCGACCGGACCCTGTCCGCCGAGGACGCTCAGCACGAGCGCAAAAGGCAACGCACGAACGGTCATGGCGTCTTCCCCTTCTTCCCCTTCATCTTCTTCTTGTGAGCCGCAACGGCGATTGACTTCTCTGCCCAGGAGCGGAGGGCCTCGGGATCCTCCAGGAATTCGACGGGCACCTGGTAGTACTGCATGACCTCGCCGCCCTCGCCGTAAGGCTGGAACGGTCTCATGCCCAGCCGCTCGAACTCTGGGCGATTGGAATCATCCACCTTGAAGTACAGCGTATCATCGGCAATGAGTGCAAAGAACAGTTGGCCAGCATAGATGCCGACTCCGCCGAACATGGCACGCGCGCGAAGTTGCGGCACAACACGACTCAGTTGATCGACGACGAATGTGCGGAAGCTCGACATGCTCTATCCACACTCCAAGCTGCGCTGCAGATTGGCTGACGACAATGGCCATGCAACGACTCCTCGTTTCGCTCGCGCTCCTTGCCTCGGTCTCGATCCGCCTCGCCGCTCAAGAGCCGAGGATCCTCGTCTTCTCCAAAACGGCAGGATACCGCCACAGCTCCATTCCCAACGGCATCGCCGCCATCCGGAAGCTCGGACAGGAGAATGGATTCGCGGTCGACGCGACCGAGGATGCCGGCGCCTTTACCCAGAAGAACCTGGCGCGATACCGCGCCGTCGTCTTCCTGAGTACGACGGGTGATGTCCTGGATGCGGCGCAGCAGGACGACTTCGAGCGGTACATGCAGGCGGGCGGCGGATACGTCGGCGTTCACTCCGCCACCGACACCGAGTACGAATGGCCGTGGTACGGCCGGCTGGCCGGGGCGTACTTCAACGGCCATCCCAACAATCCCAACGTTCGCAAGGGCAGCTACCGCGTGCTCGACACGACGCACGTGTCGACGAAAGGGCTCCCCGGTCGCTTCGAGCGCGAGGACGAGTTCTACAACTTCAAGTCGATCGATCCGACCATCCACGTGCTCGTGGAGATCGATGAAACGAGTTACGAGGGAGGGACGAACGGCGATCACCACCCCATGAGCTGGTACCACGATTTCGATGGCGGGCGCGCGTGGTACACCAACATGGGACACACGGAAGCGACGTACACCGAGCCGCTGTTCCTGCAACACCTGCTCGGCGGATTGCGCTACGCGATGGGAACCGGGACAATCGATTTCAATCGCGCGCGGCCGGAAGAGAATCGCTTCACGCGCGTCGTGCTCGCCGAGAAGCTGGATGAACCCATCGAGCTTGCCGTGCTGCCGGGCGAACGCGTGCTGTTCATCGAGCGGCACGGCTACGTCAACCTGTACACGCCGTCCGATGGTCACACGCGACGCATCGCGACGATTCCGGTCAGCACCAAGTACGCGGACAGCAGCCAGGCGGAGGACGGACTGCTCGGACTCGCCGCCGATCCCAACTTTGCGGCGAACGGCTGGGTCTACATGTACTACTCGCCGGCGGGGCCGGACGCGAAGAATGTCCTCGCGCGCTTCACGATGACCGGAGACTCGCTCGATCTCGCATCGCGGAAAGTGCTCCTCGAGATCCCCACGCAGCGGCTCCAGTGCTGTCACACCGGCGGCTCGATTGCCTTCGACAAGAGCGGCAATCTCTACCTATCCACGGGCGACAACTCGAATCCGTTCGCCAGCGGGTATGCACCGATCGACGAGCGTCCAGGTCGGATGCCGTGGGACGCGCAGAAATCGTCGGGGAACACGAATGATCTGCGCGGAAAGATCATTCGGATCCACCCGGAGTCCGACGGCACGTACACGATCCCCGCGGGAAACCTCTTTCCGCCGGGTACGGCGAAGACCAGGCCTGAGATCTACACGATGGGCCATCGCAACCCCTATCGGATCTCGGTGGATACGCACACCGGTTTCATCTACTGGGGTGAGGTCGGTCCAGACGCGAACGTCGACTCGGTGGGACGCGGACCGCGCGGGTACGATGAGATCAATCAGGCTCGCAGCCCCGGGAACTACGGTTGGCCCTACTTCGTGGGGAACAACCAGGCCTATTACAAGACTCGGGTGTTGGATTCGGTCACAACCCAGGGCGGCCCGCAATTCGATCCCGCGCATCCGGTCAACAACTCACCGAACAACACCGGTCTCACCGCGCTGCCGCCGGCGCGCGGCGCGTACATCTGGTATCCCTACGGGCCGTCGACGGACTTCCCCATCGTCGGCACCGGGGGACGGACCGCCGAGGCCGGTCCCGTTTTCTACCGCGAGGATTTCCGGAACGCGGCGAGACCGTTTCCGCCGTACTACGACGGCAAGCTGTTCATCTACGAATTCATGCGGCATTGGATCATGGCGGTCACCATGGACAAGAGCGGCGATCTCGTGTCCATCGAGCGGTTCATGCCGAGCGCGACGTTCAGCGCGCCGATCGAGATGGAATTCGCGCCGAGCGGGGACCTGTACATCCTCGAGTACGGCACGTTGTGGTTCCAGGGCAACGATGACGCACGGCTCGTGCGCGTCGAGTACAACGCCGGCAATCGCAAGCCGATCGTCGCAGCCGCGGTCGATCACCCGAAAGGCGCGCTGCCATTGCGTATCGCATTGTCCTCAGCGGGCACCGTGGATCTCGACGAGGACTCGCTGCGCTACGAGTGGACGATCGCGCGGAAGACCGGCGCCGTGCTGCGTCGGCTGACCGAGCCGAACCCGTCGTTCACATTTGCTCGTCCCGGGACGTACACGGCAGCGCTGACGGTGACGGACGCCCAGGGCGCGTCGACCAGTGCGGCCCCGATCGAAATTGTCGCGGGCAATCAGCCGCCGAGTGCTGCCGTCGATCTCGTCGGCGGCAATAAGTCCTTCTTCTTCCCGGGTGTGCCGGTGCGCTACGCGGTGCGCGTGACGGATCGCGAAGATGGCACGCTGCGCAGCGGCAAGATCCCGGCGCGACGCGTGACTGTGCACGCGGAGTATTTGAAGGATGCGTCGAACGGCAACTCCGTTGATCAAGGGCGGCGGCTGATCGAGGGGGGCGATTGCCTTTCCTGCCATCAGCTGAATCGCAAGTCGCTCGGCCCGACGTACCGCGACGTCGCGCGCAAGTACCACCAGGACAGCACGGCGACCGCGCGGCTCATGCAGAAGATTCGCGAAGGTGGATCCGGCGTGTGGGGGAACATCGCGATGCCCGCGCATCCCGCGCTCACCGACGAGCAGGCGTCAGCGATGGTTGCATACATCATGAGTCTCGCCGACACGACGGCGCACTCGGCGTCGCTGCCCGTGCGTGGAACCTACAGTCCTCCCGCGGGCGCGGGGGATGCGCCGCAAGGCGTGTTGGTGCTGCGCGCCGAGTACACCGACCGCGGTGCCAACGGCATGCCGGCGATCACCGCCGAGCAGGCGGTCGTGCTGCGGTCGCCAACCGTCGTCGTGGCGGCCGGTGAAATGTCGGAGGGCGTGTCGAAGCAAAGTGTGGAGGGCATGCCGGTGCCGATCACGGTCGTGAACCGATCCAGCTCGTCTGTCGCCCTGAAGCAGATCGATCTGACTGGTGTCGGGGCGGTGACCTTCCTCGCGGTGGCGCCGACGCAGTATCAGGCGAGGGGAGGGAAGATCGCCGTGCATCTCGATACGCCGACCGGTGCGGTGCTGGGTGAGAGCGAGGCGATTCGGCCTACCACCGATCAGGCGCCGGTACGCCTGCGCGTGCCGTTGCGGCCGACGGTGGGATTGCATGACGTGTATTTCGTGTTCGGGAATCCTGACGCGACGGGAGACGGGTTCATGTTTGGCGTGCTGACCGCGACGTTCGAGGCGGCGGCGAAGTAGGCCTCAGCTCACCGCTTTCTTCACAAGCGCGACGATCCTTCCCTCCGCGGCGGCGCTCAACTCCTTCAGCGCAAAGGAGGTTGGCCACATCGTGCCGTCGTCGATGTTCGCCTTGTCGCTGAAGCCCAACGTCGCGTACCGGGATTTGAACTTCCGTGCGTCTTGGAAGAAGCAGATGACCTTGCCGTCCTTCGCATACGCAGGCATCCCGTACCAGGTTGTCGACGAGAGGGCTGGCGCGCTGGCTTTAATGATCGCATGGAGCCGCTTTGCCATGGCGCGATCCGGTTCCTCCATCGTGGCGATCTTCGCGAGCACGGCGCTTTCCCCGTCCGCCTTGTCCGCCTTCAGCTCTTGGACGCGGTCCTTCATGGCGGCTCGCTCCTCGTCCGTGAATCCCTTGAACTTCCTCTTGACCGCGGTGGTGCGCTTCTTTGGGCTCATAGAAACATCCTCATTCGAAGTTCAGACTAGGGCTTGGGAAGCAGCGGGGCGATAGGTTGAGCAATGCCAGGGCATTCCCCACTCGCCCGTCCTCGCATTTCCAAGATTTGGTGAACCAGAAAGTAATAACTCGGGCTTCCCTTAGGACTCCCCGCATGACCCTTGATGCCTCGCAGGCGCACAAACAGCGGCTCATGTCCGACGGCCACGGAGTCGTAGCGGGCGGCCAGCGCTGAATCCGGCACGTCCATCGCGAGCCGTGAATTGTCGCAAGGGAAGAGCGTACCTTTGCCGTCGTAATTGAGATACATGCCACGCACTTCCGTGGGACGATGGCAGCCGATCAACACCGTCCCAAGAGCCAAGACCAGTCGAGTGCGCATGAGCATCATCGAGCCTCCAGTTTTTCCCTTGCCGATAATTCTATGCCCATGGTCGAGAAATTGTCACCCAGTGTAACCTCGTATCAAAAGCAGGTCCTTCGCGCCTGCGGCGCTCAGGATGACATGCCGCGCGACTTTTCAGGGAGATAAAAGATAGAAAGAAGCGTGCCTTTGCCTCAGTCGGGCGCGTGCCAATAGAACGGCTGGCGCGCGCGGAACAGCGTCTCCCCGCGCGTATTGGTGACCGTTACCATGGCGTCCAGGACCGGCGCGTCGAGGCGGCTCGTGACCGAGCGTGACGGGAACTGGCCCTCGATCGTGACCATGATGCCGACGCGCTCGAATTCGCAGCGCAGGTGTACCGCAGCCGGGCTAATCCGTGCATCTGCACACCCTACTTCATCTCGTATCCCGGGCCGCGAGAATGTGACAAAGGCCTGCGGACGCAGCGTCAGGCGCGTGAAGCGCCGATCGGAGACCGTGAACTTGTAGGACGGCTCGTAGTACCCCTCGGCTTCCGACTGGAGGGGCCGAGCCGGTGGCGGTGGTGCCTGCGGTGGTTCCGAGTCCGGCTGCGCGGTGACCACAGGCGCGGGTGCCGGGAGGAGCAGAATCACGAACGCCCCGGCGCCCACGAGCGCCACGAGTCCGGCGCCAACGACGACTGTGCGGCGACGTCTGCGTATGGTCATCCACAGGCGTTGGAACATTTCCCTGAGACGTCCCCGGATCGCCC
>QHUF01000120.1 GCA_003221075.1 Gemmatimonadota bacterium | reverse complement strand
GAGCTGGCGCGGTTCATCAAGTCGGGCCCGACGGCCAGCGAGCTGCGCCGCGTCAAGACGCAATCGCGCGCCAGTTTCATCCGCGGCATCGAGCGGATCGGCGGTTTCGGCGGGAAATCGGACGTGCTGGCAGTGAACGAGGTCTACGCCGGCAGCGCCGACCACTACCAAGTGACACGGCAGCGCATCGCCACGGCGACCGCCGCCAACCTCCAGTCAGCCGCCGCGCGCTGGCTCACCGACGGCGACTGGACGCTCGAGGTGCATCCGTATCCCACGTTCGAGGCTGCCACGAGCGGCGCGGACCGCACCAAGCTGCCCGAGGCCGGAACGCCGCCCGACGCGCGCTTCCCGGCGATCGCGCGCGCGACCCTGCCGAACGGGCTCAAGATCGTGCTCGCCGAGCGTCACTCGATTCCGCAGGTGAACCTGACGCTGCTCGTGGATGCCGGTTACGCGGCGGATCAATTCGCGGCGCCGGGCACCGCGAGTCTCGCGCTCGACATGCTGGACGAAGGGACGACGCGGCGCACCGCGCTGCAGATCAGCGACACGCTGTCGCAGCTGGGCGCGAACCTCGGTACGGGCTCGCAGCTCGACGTCTCCAGCGTGCAGTTGTCGACGCTCAAGGAAAACCTCGACCCGTCGCTCGATATCTTCGCCGACGTGGTCCTCAATCCGTCGTTCCCGCAGGCCGACTTCCACCGCCAGCAGCGCCAGCGCCTGGCGCGCATCCAGCGGGAGAAAGTGCAGCCGGTGCAAATGGCGCTGCGCGTCTTCCCGCAGCTGCTCTACGGGGCCAATCACGCGTACGGTAACCCGCTGACGGGCTCGGGCACGGAAGCGTCGGTGTCGGGCATGACGCGCGACGACCTGGTGCGCTTCCACCGCACCTGGTTCAAGCCGAATCACGCGACCCTGGTGATCGTCGGCGATGTCTCGATGGCGGAGATCCAGCCGAAGCTGACCCGTCTGTTCAGCCGCTGGCAGGCGGGCGACGTGCCGCAGAAGAACGTCAGCACCGTCGCCGATCAGCCGCGGCCGCTCGTCTATATCCTCGACCGTCCCGGGGCGGAGCAGTCGATCATTTTCGCCGCCGATCTGGCGCCGCCCAAAGCCAATCCGCGCGAGTACGCCATCGAGGCGATGACGTCCCTGCTCGGCGGCCAGTTCACCTCGCGGGTCAACATGAACCTGCGCGAGGGGAAACACTGGTCGTACGGCGCGTTCACGTTGGTCTGGGACGCGCGCGGCCAGCGGCCGTTCATCGCGTACGCCCCGGTACAAACCGACAAGACCAAGGAGTCGATGATCGAGGTCGATCGGGAGCTGCGGGGGATTCTCGGCCCGCGCCCCGTCACTGCCGACGAGCTCGCCAAGGCGCAGGCGAACCTGACGCTCACCTTGCCGGGAAACTGGGAAACGATGGACGCCGTGCAGGGCTCGCTCGAGCAGATGGTGACGTTTGGACTGGATGATCACTATTACGAGACGTATGCCCAGCGCGTGCGGGCGTTGACGATACCGGACGCCGCGGGCGCGGCGCAGGAGGCGATCCGTCCCGATCACCTGGTGTGGGTGGTCGTGGGCGATCGTGCCAAGATCGAGGCCGGGATCCGCGAGCTGAACTTCGGCGAGATCCGTTTCCTGGACGCCGACGGCAAGCCGCTCGCGTCGCGGGAGTAAACGGACGTATTGGTAGGGGCGCAGCATGCTGCGCCCCTCCTACTGTCATGGATGCGGGACGGGAGTAACTTCTCCGTCCCGCTTTCTTTTGGAGCCATTGTGCGCGCGCTCAGACTGGCTGTCCTCTCTATCCTCGCGACCGCTGCCATGCTGTCCGGGCAGACTCCGCCACAGCAGGTGCTCGTCAAAGCCGGCCGTCTCGTCGATGGCCGCTCGCAGCAAGTCCAGACCAACGTCGGCATCCTGATCGAAGGTGAGCGCATCAAGGCGGTGGGCCCGCTCGCGCAGATCCAGGGACAGGCCGCCGGCGCACGCGTCATCGATCTGAGCCAGATGACGGTGCTGCCGGGACTGATCGACGCGCACACCCACCTCCTGCTGCAGGGCGACATCACATCGCAGGAGTACGAAGACCAGCTGCTCAAGCAATCGACGCCCTATCGCGCCATCCTCGCCGCGCGCAACGCGCGGATTGCGCTGGAGCACGGCTTCACGGCGATTCGGGATCTCGAAACCGAAGGCGCGATGTATGCTGACGTGGATGTCAAGCTCGCGATCAACAACGGCGAGATTCCGGGGCCGCGCGTCTTTGCCTCGACCCGCGCGATGGCGCCGACCGGGATGTATCCGATCACGACGGCGAACTGGGAGCTCGAGCTGCCGCACGGCGTCCAGCCGGTCGACGGCGTCGACAACGCGCGGCTCGCGGTGCGCCAGCAGGTGCAGCACGGCGCCGACTGGATCAAGTACTACAGCGACCGCCGCTACTACTTCACGCCCGACAGCGTACTGCGCAGCTGGGTCAACTTCACCGATGCCGAAGCGAAAGCGATCGTGGACGAGGCCCACCGCATCGGTCGTCCCGTGGCGGCGCATGCGATCGGTTCCGACGGCATCGCCGCGGCGCTGCGCGCGGGCGTCAATTCGATCGAGCACGGCGACGGGCTGACCGACTCGCTGATGGATGTGATGGTGCGGAACAACGTGTACTGGGTGCCGACGGTCACGGTCGGCGCCCATGTCGTGGCGCGAGGCGGAGTCTGGGTGGCGCTCGTCAATCTCGAGCGCAAAGCCTTCGGCCGGGCGCTGCGGCACGGCGTCAAGATCGTCATGGGGACCGACGTCGGCGGCTTCCCCTGGACCGAGATCAATCAGGCGAAGGAATTCGAGTACTACGTGCAGTACGGGATGACGCCGATGCAGGCGATTCAGTCGGGAACATCGGTGGCCGCGGCCTTGCTCGGTCAGGAGCAAAACTTCGGTACGATCGCTCCCGGACTATACGCTGACATCATCGCCGTAGCGGGCGATCCCACACGCGATATCACGGAACTGCAACGTGTGAAGTTCGTTATGAAGGGCGGCGCCGTGTACCTTTCCCAATAGTGAGAATCACTCTCGCCTGGCTGCTCGGGCTCCTCCTGAGCTTCGGCGCCGCCCGTGCCTCACAGGGACAGCTCTCCCCGTCCGGCACCGGCGGCGTCGCTGCGCTGGCGAGCGCCCTGCGCCAGCTCGGCAGCAACAAGCGCGTGCTGATGATCGGCGCGCATCCCGACGACGAAGACACCCAGCTCCTGGTGTTGCTATCCCGCGGGATGGGCGCGCAGGCCGCCTACCTGTCGCTCACGCGCGGGGAAGGCGGCCAGAACTTGATCGGCCCCGAGCTTGGCCCCGAGCTCGGCATCATCCGAACCGAAGAGTTGCTCGCCGCCCGCGAGCTCGACGGCGCGCGCCAGTTCTTCACGCGCGCGTACGATTTCGGGTTTTCCAAGTCGGTCGAGGAGACGTTCCGCTTCTGGCCGCGCGACTCGATCCTCAAAGACGTGGTCGACATCATCCGGCGGTTCCGGCCGCAAATCATCATCGCGGTTTTCTCCGGGACGCCGGCCGACGGCCATGGGCACCACCAGGTTTCGGCGATTCTCGCGCGGCAGGCGTTCGACCTGCTGCGCGATTCTACCTGGGGGCCGCAGAAGTTCTACCGCTCAACCCGCGGCGATCCCACCGCCACCACACTGACCCTCCCGGTCGGCACCCTCGATCCCATCCTCGGGCAATCGTATTTCCAGGTCGCGATGGCGAGCCGCAGCCGCCATCGGTCCCAGGACATGGGCCAGTTGCAACGGCCCGGTCCGGCGGCGTCCGGAGTCGCACTGCTGGCGACTAGAACAGGGACTGGGGGTTTGGGATCGGGGACTGGGGGTGCCGAGACCTCGATCTTTGGGGGCGTGGATACCGCAATTCACGTTGCGGGTTACCCAGCGCTCATCGACTCCGCGCGTTTGGCGCTGACACCGTGGCGTCCCTCCACCACGCTTCCGTATCTGGTCCGGGCGCTCCGGCTCGTCGGGACCGCCGACACGGTGCAGCGCGGGTTGCTCGAGCGCGCGATTGCGACTGCCGCGGGCGTGACCATCGATGGAACGGCGGATGACGGGATCGTCACGCCGGGCGAGCGCCTGCAGATCGAAGTGACCGTCTGGAACGCCGGCGACAGCGCGGTGCGCGTGGACAGCATTGCGGTCCCCGCTCCCGCGGGATGGAGTCTCGAGCGGATGGAGCTCGGTGCGCCAACCGTCGCACCCGGCACGTTGCTCACGCGCCGTTTCGTGCTGACCGTGGCGAAGGATGCCGAGCGGACCCAGCCGTATTTCTTGCGTCGTCCGCTCACCAATCGCGGCGGTCTGTACGACTGGTCGACGGCATCGCCGGACGTGCGCGGCCTGCCGTTCGAGCCGCCACCCGTCACGGCGCGCGTGCGCCTGTTCATCGGTGGGGAGTCGGTGGCCCTGACGCGCGAAGTCGTCTATCGCTACCGCGACCAGGCGATCGGCGAGGTCCGGCGTCCGCTCTTTGTCACTCGGGACGTCGACGTCGCGATCGCGCCGGACGAGCTGCTCTGGCCCATCGACGGGGGATCGCGCGAGCCGCGGCACTTCACCGTCACGGTGACCAATCGCGCGCGCGGGCCGGCATCCGTCCGCACCGCCGTTACCCCGCCCGCCGGGTGGCCACCGGTCCCGCCTGAAAGTCTCGCGTTCACGCGCGAAGACGAGACGAAAAGCGTCCTGGTCACGGTCGCGCCGCCGACGGGGGACAGCATCAAGCCGGGCGCGTACGATCTCCGCGCCGGGTCCGGTTGGTTGGAAATCATCGACTATCCGCACATCCGGCCCCGCGCGCTGACCAGGCCCTCGGTCGCGCAGATCCGCGCGGCGCGAGTCGCGTTGCCGGGATTGTCGCACGTCGGCTACGTGCGCGGCGCCGCCGACCGCGTTCCCGAGGCGCTGCTGGCCATCGGCGTGCCGGTCGAGCTCATCGGCGCCGATTCGCTCGCGCGCGGCGACCTGTCGCGCTACGACGCCATCGTGATCGGCAGCCGCGCCTACGAAACCGAACCGGCGCTCGTCGCCAACAATGGGCGGCTGCTCGACTACGGGAGGAACGGCGGTCTCGTGATCGTTCAGTACCAGCAGTATCCGTTTGTCGACGGCGGATTCGCGCCGTATCCGCTGACCATCGCACGTCCCCACGACCGCGTGACGGAAGAGAACGCGCCGGTGACCGAGCTCGATCCCACCCACGCCGTCTTTCATTATCCCAATGCCATCGGTGACGGTGACTGGCGGGGCTGGGTGCAGGAACGGGGACTCTATTTCGCGCACACGTGGGACACGACCTATGTGCCGGTGCTCGAGACTCACGATCCTCCCCCCAGTCCACCGGCGGAGCTGAAGGGTGGCCTGCTGATCGCGCCGCTCGGCCGAGGGACCTATGTCTACACGGGATTGAGCTTCTTCCGGCAGCTCCCGGCGGGAGTGCCGGGGGCGTATCGGCTCTTTATGAATCTCCTCGGGCTGAAAAGGAACAATGTTCCGTAATACAATGCGAAATGTGGAATTCGAAATGCGGAATGGATGTCTACAATTCAATTCCGCATTCCACATTTCGCATTTCGCATTCTTGTTGCTGCTCCTCCTCAGCGGTTGTTCGCGTGACCACCGCACCCCATTGGTCGTCTACAGCCACCACGGCCGGGATCTGCTCACGCTCTTCGAGCACCGCTTCGAGACTCTCCATCCCGACATCGACGTGCGCTGGCTGGACATGGGCTCTCAGGACGTCTACGACCGCCTGCGCTCGGAGCGCGCCAATCCGCAAGCGGACGTGTGGTTCGGCGGGCCGTCGCTGGTCCTCGCCCAGGCCGCGCGCGACTCGCTGCTCGACTGCCGGCGCCCCGTGTGGGCCGATGCCATCGCGCCGCGCGGGCGCGGCGGCGGCGATTGCTACTTCGCGGCGTACGAGACGCCGGTGGCTTTCCTGTACGCAGAGAAAGTCGTCAAAGCGGAGGAGGCGCCGCAGGATTGGGACGACCTGCTCGATCCGAAATGGAGAGGGAAGCTGATCATCCGGGACCCGCTCGCGAGCGGCACCATGCGGGCGGTGTTCGGCTTCATCATCCTCCGCGGGATGAAGCAATCGGCTGACACGAGCGCCGGATTCGCGTGGCTGCGCCGGCTCGACGGGCAGACGAAAGTCTATGAGCAAAACCCGGCTCTGGTGAGCGAAAAGATCGCGCGCCAGGAGGGACTGATCACGGTCTGGGATCTGCCGGACGTCCTGATCAGCCGGCGGCGCGGCATGCCGGTCGGTTACGTCTTTCCCAAAAGCGGCACGGTCGCGATCGAAGATGGGATCGCCGTGGTGCGCGGCGCCAAGCATCTCACCGCGGCTCGCGCCTACGTCGATTTCGTCGGCAGCGTCGAGATGCAGCTGGCGGCCGCGCGCGAAGTCTACCGGTTGCCCGCGCGGCTCGATCTGCCCGCCGACTCACTGCCCGAGTGGGTGCGCGACGTCCGTCGCCGTATGGTCGTGGCCGACGTGGATTGGAATCGCCTGGCGGAGCAGGGTCCGGACTGGATGCGCTGGTGGGACCAGCACGTGCGCGGCACGGGAAAGGGCCAGTGAGCGGGTTTCTTCAGATTCAGGCGATCGAGAAACGGTGGCGCGCCGGCGTCACCGTCGGTCCGATCTCGCTCGACATCGCCCAGGGAGAGATTCTGGCGCTGCTCGGGCCGTCGGGGAGCGGCAAGACGACCATGCTGCGCCTGCTGGCCGGCTTCGAGACGGCGGACGGGGGCCGCGTCGCGGTGGCGGGTGAGGATGTGACAGCGGTGCCGCCCGCGCAGCGCCGCTTCGGCATGGTGTTTCAGCACTACGCCCTGTTTCCCCATTTGGACGTCGGCGAGAACGTCGGCTTTGGACTGCACGGAAAGGGGAAGGGGGACGAGGGACGAGCCAAGCAAAAAATCTCTGCAGCGCTCACACTCGTCGATCTGGCGGGCTACGAAAAACGCAAAGTGCACGAGCTGTCCGGCGGCCAACAGCAGCGTGTGGCGCTCGCGCGCGCGCTGGCACCCGAGCCGCGCGTGTTAATGCTCGACGAGCCCCTCTCGAACCTCGACCCGGCGTTGCGCGAGCGCACGCGCCACGAGCTGCGTGAGGTCATCAAGCGCGTCGGCATCACGACGGTGTTCGTGACGCACGAGCAGGAAGAGGCGTTCGACCTCGGCGACCGCATCGCCGTGATCAACCAGGGGCGCCTCGAGCAGGTTGGCGCGCCCGACGAGCTGTATGAGCACCCCGTCAATCTCTTTGTCGCGACGTTCGTGGGTCGCGCCAATGTGTTTCGAGGCAAGGCCGCGCGGGCGCTCGGTGCCAACGGCACCGGCGTCCTCGTGGTGCGACCCGAGCGACTGCGATTTGCCGGAGCCGGCCTCCCGGGTGTCGTACGCGAGCGGCGCTACATCGGCGCCGCGGCGTTTTTCGTGGTCGAGGATGACGAGCACGAGCGCTTCGAGGTGCTGGCCGAGCCGGACGCCGCGAAGGTGGGCGAGCGCGTGTACGTCGAAGCGACGCGCGTGATCGCGCTGTGACGGTGCGGCTGCGGAGATCCGAGATCACGGCGGCGGCGCTGATGCTGCTGCTCGCCTGGCTGGTGATCTATCCCATTCTCATCGTCGGGTCCGAAGCGGCGCATCCCATGGCGCTGCGGGAGTTCCTCACGCGGCCCGGCGAGTGGGCCGCGCTCTGGGCCAGCGTCTGGATATCCCTGCTGAGCGTCATTCTGGCGGCGGCGATCGGCATCCCGCTCGCGTTTCTGTTCGAGTGGTTCGATTTCCCGGGCCGGAAAACCCTCGGCGCGCTCATCGCGCTGCCGGTCGTGCTGCCGCCGCTGGTGGGCGTGATCGCCTTCCTCTTTCTGTACGGCGAGTCGGGATTCGTCGCCCGCGCGATCCAGGCGCTGCTCCACCTCCAGAACGCGCCGTGGCGGCTCCAGGGACCGGCGGCCATCCTGCTCGTCCACGCGTACTCGATGTACGTCTACTTCTATCTGTTCACGCGCGCGGGGCTCGCCAAGCTCGACGTCTCCATGCTCGAGGCGGCGCAGGCATTGGGCGCCTCCACTTGGGCGACGGTCCGCCGCGTGATCATCCCGCTCCTCCGTCCCTCGCTCGTCGGCGCCGCCATGCTGACGTTCATGACCGCGCTCGGCTCGTTCAGCGCCCCGTACATCTTTGGCGGCGGGTTTCGCGTCATGACGACGCAGATCGTGGCGACGAAGCTGAACGGCGATTTGCCGCTCGCGATGGTCGAGACGGTCGCGCTGGCGCTGGTGGCCGTGGTGGGGCTGATCATCCTGCGACGCACCGAGGGGGACGATATTCTGGTCGCGCTGGGGAAGGGCATCGCGCCCCGGCCGCGGCCGATTCAGCGCGCGGGTGTGCGCCGGCTGGCTACCATCGCGGGATGGGCTCTCGCCGTGCTGCTGCTGCTGCCGCATCTGACGCTGCTCCTTGTGTCGTTGGTCCCCTACGGCGCCTGGACGACGGAGATCCTGCCACCGGTGATCAATCTCGACAATTACCGCCGGCTGTTTTCCGAACCCGAACGGCTGCGCCCGATGTGGAACTCACTCTGGATGGCGTCGGTGAGCACGGCGGTGGCTGTCGCGCTGGCGCTGGCGGGAGGGTGGTTGGTGGTGCGGCGGCGCGTCGCGCTCCGTCGCGCGATCGAAGCACTGCTGGCGCTGCCGTGGGCCCTGCCGGGTACGGTGTTCGCGATCGCCCTCGCGATCACGTTCAGCGTGCACGCGCCGCTCCAGCTGCGATTCGTCCTGGTGGGGACCGCGGTCATTCTGCCCCTCGCCTATCTCGTTCGCGCCCTGCCGCTCACCGGGCGCGGCATCCTCGCTGCGTATCGGCAGCTCGATCCGTCGCTCGAAGAGGCGGCGGCGAGTCTCGGCGCGGGGCGCTGGCGCACGCTCACCCGCGTCACGCTGCCGCAGCTCAAGCCCGGCCTGGCGGCCGGGGCGAGCCTCGCGTTTGTCGCGGGGCTCGGCGATATCGTAGCGTCGATCGTGCTCTATACCTATGAGACGCGGCCCGTGTCGATCGAAATCCTGTCGAGCCTCAGGCTTGCCGAGACCGGGGTGGCCGCGGCGTTCGGAGTGGTCTTGATGCTCGTCAGCGCGGTGGTGCTCGGTGTGGGAGCGCGGCGATGAAGCGACTCTGGGTCCTGATGGCCGTCTGCTTCGTCGACATGATGGGCCTGATGCTCGTCGCGCCGCTGATGCCGTTCTACGCGCTCGATCTCAAGGCGCCGGAATGGCTGGTCGGGCCGCTGATCGCATCGTTCGCGGTTGCGCAGCTCATCTCGTCGCCGATCTGGGGCAAGTTCTCCGACCGCTACGGTCGCCGGCCCGCGATGCTCATCGGTCTGGGCGCCTCGGCGTTTGCGTACGTCATCTTCGGGTTCGCCACCAGCCTCTGGATGTTGTTCGCGTCGCGGATCGTGCAGGGACTCGGCGGCGGGACGACCGGCGTCGCGCAAGCCTATGTCGCCGACACCATGCAGCCTAAGGAGCGCGCCAAAGCCCTCGGCTGGCTGTCGGCCGCGACCAGCGCGGGCGTCGTGATCGGCCCGTTCATCGGGTCGGCGGCGTACAACTTCGGCCGCGAAGCACCGGGACTCGTCGCGGCGGCGATGGTGCTGATCAACGTCTTCTTCGCCTGGAAGTGGCTGCCCGAGTCGCGGGCGGCACACGCGCGCAGCCCGAGCGGACATTTCGTTGTGCCCGAGGGCCGATCTGTACAACAGGCGCTGGTCGAGATCATTCGTCAGCCAACCACACCGGCGCATCGCGTCATCTGGATTTACGTCGTGGGGATGCTCGCACTCAACGTCGTCATCGGCGTCCTGGCGCTGTACCTCAAGGACACGTTCGCGATCAGCGCGCGCACCATCGGGTATTTCTTCCCCATCTTCGGTGTTGTCGGCGTGCTCATGCGCGCCACCCTCGTGGGGTGGTTCAACGCCCGGTACGGTGAGATCCGCACCATGCAGATCGGGACCATCTCGCTGCTCCTCGGCCTCGCGCTGATGCCCTTGCCGGCGGGCGTGCTGTCGCCGGTACGGGCCATGCCCTTCTTCATTCTATTTCTCATACTGGTGCCGATGGGGACGGCCTTGCTGTTCCCGGCATCGACTTCGCTCGTGAGCCAGCGGACCGATCGGCACGAGCTGGGATTGGTGATGGGGGCGCAGCAGACCTTCCGCGGTATTATGAGTATCGTCGGACCCGTTGGCGCCACGCTCACCTTTGCTACACTGGGGCACGGTGTGCCGTTCCTGCTTGCCGCGGGTGTCGTAGCGGTGGCGGGGCTGCTGGCATTCCGCGAGCGCCCCCACGAGCCGGTGGTGGCGGCAACCGCCTGACCGCCGCTACTTTCTGGCCATGATCCTCGCCGTCTATCTCGCCCTCGTGGCGTCCGTGCTGGTTCCCGCACCACCCCGGCCGAAGTTGGTGGTCGTCATCACTGTGGACCAGCTGCGGCCCGACTACTTCACGCGCTGGAAGGGCCAGCTGACCGGAGGTTTGGGGCAGCTGATGAACGAGGGCGCGTTCTTCACCGACGGCTATCAGGACCACGCCGTCACGGAGACCGCGCCCGGGCATGCGACGATTCTCTCGGGGATGTGGCCCGCGCACACCGGCATCATCCGCAATTCCGAGGGCGTACAGGACTCGCTGGCGCCGTTGCTCGGCACGGCCGGTCCGGGCGCGTCGCCGCGTCGCTTCCGCGGGACCACGTTGGTCGACTGGCTCAAGGCCGCCGATCCAACCTCGCGCGTGTTGTCGGTGAGCAAGAAGGACCGCGGCGCGATTCTCCCGGTCGGGCGCGCGAAGGAACAGGTCTACTGGTATCAGTCGGGTCTGTTCACGACGAGTCGCTACTACGCCGACACGTTGCCGACGTGGGTCCAGACGTTCAACGCGCGCCGCTTGCCGTTCAAGGCCGCGAAGACGGTCTGGTCACTGCTCCTCCCGGATAGCGCGTACAAAGAACTGGACAACGAGGTGTGGGAGAATGGCGGCACGGGCGTTGTCTTTCCGCACGCGCTGCCCGCCGACAGCATCAGTGCGGCCGCAGCCATCGCGGGCGTGCCCGCCATGGACTCGCTGACGCTGCTGTTCGCGCTCGAGGGTTTCGAGGCGCTGAAGTTGGGACGCAAAGGCACGGACATTCTGGCGGTGAGTCTGTCCACCACCGATGCGGTGGGACACGCGTTCGGCCCGGACTCGCGTGAAATTCACGATCAAGTCTTGCGGCTCGATCATTACCTCGCGTGGTTCCTGAAGCGTCTCACGGATCGCGTGGGACGCGACAACATCGTCGTCGTCCTCACCGCCGATCACGGTGTGACGTCGTTCCCGGAGCGCACCCGCGCCAAGACCGGCGGGGCGGCGTACCGTGTCTCGCTCGACACCCTGGTGACTGCCGTCAACCGCGATCTCGATCGCATCGCCGGCGCGGGCGCTCCGCCGCGCGCGTGGCTCGAATTCGAGACCGGCATGCTGTTCCTGCGCGACAACGGCCGACTCGCCGCGATCGGTGTGAGGACCGACAGCGTCCTCGACGTGCTCGCCGCCCGGATCGTGCGGGTTCAGGGTGTGGCGCGCGTGATCAGACCGGCTGATCTGGCGCGCGCCGACACGGCTTCGGATCCGGTCGCGCGCCGCTGGCTCCATCAGCTGCCACCGGATGCGGGCGTCGTCCTCACGATGACCCTGCAGGCGGGGTCGGTCTGGGATATTCCGAACCTTCCGATCGCGATGCATGGCCAGCCCTCAGACGACGACTCGCACGTACCGATCATTCTGTGGGGTCGGGGAGTGCGCCGCGGCTCGTATCCGGGGAGAATGAACACCGTGGACATCGCGCCGACGCTCAGCGTGCTGCTCGGCGTGTCGCCGCTGGCGCTCGTGGACGGCCACGCCCGCACGGAAGCACTGGGACCTCGCAACTAGTGGCCGTCCAGAAGCAGACGGCGAATCAGATCCGCCGCATCGAGGAGCTGCAGGGATACGTGCGGACCGTGGATCATGTGAGGAAGCTGGTCGCCGAGCTCGAAGCGAATCGCGCCGCGAGGCCCAAAATCATCGATGGCATCTGCGGGAACATCGCGCGGGAGCTGTCCCACATGCGCCAGCGCGCGCTCACGGCGAATCTCGGCACCCTGCCCGATGTGGCCGGCCAACTGGCGATCGTCGCGAACCGCGCCGGGACGGGGATCAACATGAAAGTGCGCGCGCTGGCGGATGGCGTGAACAGCATGACGATCCAGCTCGATCAGGCGCTCAAGATGGCCCACGAAGCGCCGCCCGAAAAAGCCAAAGACAAAGACAAAGAGAATCCACCATCGTAGCGATCCACTGTCGCGCGCTGACGAAACGCTTCGATGACGTCGTAGCGGTCGCCGGTCTCGATCTCACGGTCGGCGCGGGCGAATGCTTCGGGTTGCTCGGGCCGAACGGCGCGGGGAAGACGACCACCATCGAGATCCTCGAAGGCCTGACGCAGCCCGACAGTGGCGACGTCGAGATTCTCGGCATGCGGTGGCAGGATGGGGCGCCAGGACGCGCGCTGCGCGAACGCCTCGGGATCCAGCTGCAGGAGACGCAGCTCGCCGATAAGCTCACCGTCAGCGAAGTGCTCGGGCTGTTTCGGTCGTTTTACCGCCAGTCGCACTCCGTCGACGAGGTGCTCGCGCTCGTCGAGCTCGAGGAGAAACGCAAGGCGCGCGTCGTGACCCTTTCGGGCGGGCAGAAGCAGCGGCTCGCGGTCGCCTGTGCGCTCGTGAGCAAACCCGAGCTGCTGTTCCTCGATGAGCCGACGACCGGCCTCGATCCGCAATCGCGCCGCCAGCTGTGGGAGATCATCCGCCGCTTCCGCGCCGACGGCGGGACGGTGTTGCTGACGACGCACTACATGGAGGAAGCCGAGCGCCTCTGCGATCGCGTAGCGATCATGGATCACGGCAAGATCATCGCCCAGGGAACTCCCAAGGAGCTGATTGCGTCGCTGGGCGCGGACCACGTGGTGGACTTCGCGCTGACGGAGGGCGGGACTGCGGACGATCTGGTCGAGGTCTTGCGACAAATGGGGGGTGTGTCCGCGGTGCGGACGGGTCCCGACGGAGTCTCGCTCACGGTCGTAGAGCTGCACCGCGCCCTCCCCGCGTTGCTCGCGCTGCTCAAAGCGCGCGGCGTGGAGCTGTCGCTGCTCACCACGCATCACGCCACGCTCGACGACGTGTTCGTCGCGCTCACCGGACGGCAGCTCCGTGATACGTGAGCATCCGATGTACCAGCTGGCGCTCTCGCGCATGCGGGAGTTCTACCGCGAGCCCGAAGCGGTCTTCTGGGTGTTCGGTTTTCCCATCGTGCTCGCGTTCGCGCTCGGGCTCGCCTTCCGGAACACGGGGCCGGGGAAATTGCAGGTCGGGGTCGCGGGCGGACCGGGCGACAGCGCGTTGGCCGCGACCCTCGGTGCGTCTCCGCGTCTCATCGCCACCGTCCTCGATTCGGCGTCTGCGCGCTTGCGGCTGCGGACCGGGCGCATCGCGCTGCTCGTGATCCCAGGTGATCCCGTCGTCTACCGCTACGACTCGACCCGCACCGAGAGCGGGCTCGCGCGTCTGGAGGTCGACGACGTGCTGCAGCGGGCACGCGGGCGGAACGATCTCGTCGCAGTGCGCGACGACCGCGTCGTCGCGCCGGGCTCGCGCTACATCGATTTCCTGATTCCCGGGCTCCTGGGCATGAATCTGCTCGGCAGCGGCATCTGGGGCGTCGGGTTCTCCGTCGTCCAGGCGCGCCAACGCAAGCTGCTCAAGCGCTACATGGCGACGCCGATGCGGCGCAGCCATTACCTGCTGAGCTTCATCCTCTCGCGGCTCGTCTTCCTGATCGTGGAGGTCGTGGCGCTGGTGGGCTTCGGATGGCTGCTGTTCGGTGTGGCGGTGCGCGGATCGTTCGCGGCTCTGGCCGGGATCACGGTCCTCGGCTCGTTCTCCTTCGCGGGACTCGGGCTGCTGGTGGCCAGCCGGGCAAAGACGATCGAGGGCGTCTCGGGGCTGATGAACCTCGTGATGCTGCCGATGTGGATTCTGTCGGGAACGTTCTTCTCGTATTCAAGATTCCCTGACGCGATGATCCCGTTCGTGAAGGCGCTGCCGCTCACTGCGCTCAACGACGCGCTGCGGGCGGTAATGATCGACGGTGCTGCGGTGACGACCCTCGGAACGCCGCTGGCGATCGTCGTGGCCTGGGGTGCGGTGAGCTTCGTGATTGCGTTGAAGATCTTCCGCTGGCGTTAGGATTCGGGTCGAAACAGCGCGGCCAGTCTTCGCAGGAACCCCCCGAACACCCCTTTCACCGCGGCGTGAAATGCGCCGGCGGAATGGAATCGCTCGGCGGGATCGCCGCGCAGCGCGCGCCGCAGGACCTCCTCGAGCTCGCGCGGCACATCGCGCCGCTCGGCCGCCAGCGGCGGCACGTCGTCGGTCGTCTGCTTGGCCAGAATCTGCTCGGGTGTCTTCCCGCTGAACGGCGGTCTGCCCAGCAAAACGAAATAGGTCACGGCCGCCAGCGAATAGAGGTCGGCGCGCTGATCCACCCGCTCACCCAGCAGCTGCTCCGGAGCGGCGAACTGCGGCGTGCCGCTGCGCGACGTGGCGCCGCCGAATCGCGCCCCGCCGCGCAGCGCCAGTGCCAGTCCGAAATCGGTGATGCGCAGCCGGCCATCGGGTTCGATCAGCATGTTTTCCGGTTTCAGGTCGCGGTGGATCAGCCCCATGCTGTGGGCGTGCTCGAGCGCCGACAAGGCTTCGTTGAGCAATCGCTCCGTCTGCTCCAGCGTGAAGTTTCCATGGCGCTGCACGACCTGCGCGATATTCGAGCCCGGGACGTACTCCATCGTGTACCAGGTGAGGCCGGCGCGCCCCATGATGTCGAGGATGCTGACGATGTTGGGATGCCGCAGCCGCGCCGCGAGCTGCGCCTCGCGGCGAAACCGCTCCATGACGCCGGGATCCGCGATCAGCGCCGGATGCAGAACCTTGATCGCGACGTCGCGCTCGAGCGCGAGATCGCGCGCGCGGTACACGCGCCCGAACCCACCGGCCCCGATCTCCTCGAGCAGCTCGTAGTCGTCGCCCAGCGCGCGCCGCAGGCGCCGTTCGAAGCCCGACTCCGTTAGCGTCGGGGCGGCGGCGAGCACCTGGAACGTGCCCGCGTCGCTCACGAAATCCTCCAGCATCTCGGTCGCCGTGTAGTACCGACCCTTCGGAACCTGAGAGAGCGCGCGCATGATCACGCGCTCCACGGCGGCGGGAATCGCCTGGCGCAGCTGGCGCGGAGGAACGATGCGCGCGGGGTCCGGGTCCGGGGGGTTGCCGGTGAGAGCGGCGTAGATGTTCGCGGTGATGCTGTACACGTCGCTGGCCGGCTCGCCGGCCTCACCGGCGCGCACTTCGGGCGCCATGTACGCCGCGCTGGCGTCGTCGCTCTGCATCGGCGGCAAGTAGGGCAGGCACCAGTTGGAGTACCGCAGATCGGTGATGACGCCCTGGCCGCCCGTGTTGATCATCAGGGTCGAGGGGACGATGCGGCGCATGATGATGCCCCGCGCATGCGCGTGCTCGAGGGCGGCCAGAAGATCTCGAATCAGCGACATGCACTGTGGAATCGGGCGCGGCCCGCGCCGCAGTGCGTCGGCGAGGCTCTCGCCTTCGATCCAGTTGGCCGTGCGATACCCGAACGACGCGATCTCGCCGGCGGCATAGACGTGCCGGATCGCCGGATGGTCGAGCTGCGCGAGCGTTTCCGTCTCCCGCATGAACCACGCGCGTCCCGGCGCCTCGGCCGCGAGATGCACGCGGATCGAGACGGGCCGCTTCAGCACGCGATCCCAGGCGTGATAGAGCGCGCGATCCGACGAGAGCGCCACAAGCTGGTCGAGCCGGAATGTCGGCTCGAGCGCGCGCAGCGCGTCGTCGAGCAAGCCCGCCGGCGGCGTCTGGTCGGCCGCACTGGTGACGGACGTCACATTCGGTGTCGGCGAGCGTCGATCTGGTGTCGTCACGGGCGAGAAATGTAGTCGGTCGTTTCGGCTGGCACGAACTACCGGGACGCCGCAGATTGGTTGTGATGGACAGCGAGCGCCGCCCCATCCGGCATCACGTAGAGCGTCGCGTGCGGCCAGATCGCCGCTCAGGACTCGATCGCCGTATCACCGAACGCCGCCAACGGAAAACTGCGGTCGTCGTGGAACGGCGCGGGCTCATCGACCGGCGCAGTCGCGTCGAGCGCCGCACGCCCGAGTCGCGGCGGCACCTGAAGGACCGGCGTGGCTCCGGCCTCTCGTTCAGCGACATCACTCAAGCCTGACCTTTACCACCGCCCAGCCGTCGCGGCTCCCGCGCGCGTAGCGCGCATCCCACAAGTAGACCGTCGCACCGCTGGTATCAACCTCGGCTGCCAGGAACCGGGCGAACTGGGCCATTGCCTGCCCGTCGCGCGTCTGGGTGATCGCGCGCTGGACTTGCCGCGCGCGCAGGTGTCGCGCTAGTCGCCAGTCGTCGCCCGCGACCGTGTCCGTGCTGGCATAGATCGACTCCCACGTAAACGGCCGGCCGACGTTGGTGAGCGCCGCCCACGACGCGCCTGCGCCGAAGCGTCGCTCGGCGGCCTGCTGGATCGTGCGCTTCCGCGTGTCCGCCACGACCGCTTGCGCGCCGGTGTACAGCACGAGCACCAGCAGCGCGAACGCGGCAGCCCGTTGCCGGCCCACGGGGCCGAACCAGTAGCGCGTCCATCCGATCGCGGCGACGACGCATGCGATCGCATAGACAACGAGGAGCCAGGTGGCCACTACGTCGTGGGCACGGGCCACGAAGAAGGTGATGGTGCCACCAACCGCCAGCACCGCGGCGAGAGGAGTCCAGTGGCGCTCCGCGCCCCACGCGAGCGCGACCAGCGGCACCAGCCAGAAAAACGGGTCGACGATGGCGACCCAATCCAGGTAGTACCACGTCCCGTTCCAGGGAAGAAACGGCCGCCAACCGTAGGACCCCTGCCAGTCCATATAGAGGTGGCTGAGGACTGCCGCCGCGATTCCAAGGGCAAGCCAATTCCACGCCGGCACGGCGACCGTTCGAGCGTGACGGCTCAGGATCCAGCGCGCTCCACGCCACCCCAGGCCAATGAGGAGCGTGAGACCGATGATTTCCACCACGGCACCGACAAGCGAGTGAGTGATGCCGCGATGGAGCACCAGGAAGTCGGCGCGAGTTCCCGGCAGTCCG
>QHUF01000119.1 GCA_003221075.1 Gemmatimonadota bacterium | reverse complement strand
TGCGATCGCGGCATCGACGCCGAGGCGCGCGACGGGCTGCAGCGTGACCTCGGCGGCGAGCTCGGGATTATGGCACAGATCGAGGATGGAATGACGTTGCCGGAGCTTGCGGTACTGCGGCATGTACCGACCCGCCTGCCGCATGAACCAGACTGGAGTGACGTCGGTGCGCTCCCGCCGACACGCTTTAAGAAACCGCAGGCTGCGGGGCCTCGAGAGCGATGAGAATCGTGTCGCCGTCCATCTTTACTTGATACGAGGCCACGGAATGAACGGGCGGGCCGCCGAGCACCCGGCCGGTCTCGAGCGAGAACACGCCCTCGTGCCAGGGGCAGGTCACCGCGCAGCGTGCGGAGTCAACCGTTCCTTCCGACAGGCTGGCGCGCGCGTGCGTGCAGCGATTCGCGATGGCGTACACCGTGCCCTTCACGTTGAAGAGCGCGACCGCCTCGTTCGCGGCGTACACGCGTTTGGCGCTGCCGGGCGGCAGCTCAGCCAGGCTCGCTACGGGCGTGAAGCCGTCGGCACGCGTGGGGCGCCGGCCCACGGCCTGCGCCGCACCGGCGCCGCCCAGCGTGTCGAGCATGTCCCACAGCGACATCTGGACGCAGGTGAATGTCGGCGTATCGCGCAGCGTGTAGGACGACGCCTCGCTCTCCCGCAGCTCCATGACGAGATCGAGAAACTCGCCCGGGTTGTCGCCTTCGAAGGCGACGATGAACTCCTGGTCGTCGAGACCATAGGAGTACGTCGTGTTCAGCCGAATCGTCGGATGTGTGCGGCCGATGCGGACGTGTTCGTCCATCATCCGTTGGCGTTCCGGCTTGGGGAGCGCGTACCACGCCCTAGTCTTGATGAACGGATACACAAAGAGGTACTTCGCCGCGCTCGGCTGGATGACGAGCCGCTGCTCGTGCCCCGGATCAGCGGGGAACTCGTAAATCGACCGCCGCGTCATCGCGAGGTAGCTGTACGGGACCGAGAGGTAGGCGCCCAGATCAGTCCGATTGAGCGCGGTCTGCAGCTCGACGAGTGCGTCGAGGTCCTCGGCAACCTGCCACAGCAGGAAGTCGGTGTCGCCACGAATTCCGACCAGGCCGTACGGCCGGAGCAGCAGCCGGCCATGATAGCGCTCGAGCGTCTCGCCAAACTCCAGCTTGGCGGACGACTGCCGCTCGGCGGTCAGGCGCCGCCAGGCAGGGTCGAGCTTATAGAAGGCGTAGCGAACGACTTGGCGTTTTTCGGCCGGGGGAGGGGCAGCCATGAGCGGAATCTAACGAAGGTTCTGCTGGCCGCGCTCCCGGCGATATGTCTTGATCACGAGGTAGGTCAGCCAACTAAAGACCCCCAGCGGAAGCACCACCATCACCAGCGAGCTCAAGAAATAGATCAGATCGATGTGCTGATTCATCGGCCGATGAACCGGCGCAGGTGGCGCAGGTAGTAGGTGAGACCCGCCCCGAACGCGGCGAAACCGATGCCCAGCACCATCTGCCCACGCCATAACGCCCACAGCGCAAACCCGCCGCAGAAGACAATGCCGGTCGTAATGAGCGCGCGATGAAACGGAATCATGGCGCGGCTACGCTGTCACCTTGTCGAGCACCATCAACGTCAACAGCGCCGGCAAGTAGAGGATTGAAACGAAGAAGAGACGCCACGCCCGGGCCGGGGTCGCAGCGACGAGCAGTCCGGTGCCCGCCACGACGTACGCCAGTCCGAGGACGAGGGCGCCGAAGAAGTACCACGCCCCCGTTACGCCGAGCAACGTGGGCAGCAGGCTGATCGGCAGCAGGGCCATCGCGTACAGCAACGCCATCCGGCCGGTCTCCCGGCCGTCGTCATCGGCGACGCTGAGCATCCGTAAACCGCTGGCGCGATAGTCCTCGCGGTACAGCCAGGCCAGGGCGAGGAAGTGCGGCAGCTGCCACAGGAACAGGATCCAGAACAGCGCGGCGACCGCCGCGCCCAAGCTACCGCCGGCCGCGGTCCAGCCGCCCACGATCGGCAACGCGCCCGGCACGGCGCCGACCAGGGTGTTGAGCGACGTTTTTCGCTTCAGCGGGGTGTAGAGCAGCACGTAGCTCGCGAACGTGAGCGCCGCGAGCGCGGCCGTGAGCAGATTGACCGTCGCGGCCAAGTAGATGACGCCGGCCGCCGTGATCGCCGAAGCAAACCAGATCGCCGCGCGCGGGCTCAGGCGCCCCGACGGCAGCGGCCGGCGCCGCGTGCGGGCCATGCGGGCATCGACGTCGCGCTCGCGAATCTGATTCCACGCGTTCGTCCCACCCGCCACGAGGGCGGTCCCGATCAGCGTGTTCGCGAGCAGCAGCAGGTCGACGTGATCGCGCGCGCCCAAATAGAAACCCGCCGCGGCGGTCAACAGCACCAGCTGCGTGATGCGCGGGTCAGCTCGAGGAGCGCTACCAGACTTTCTCCATGATGACCGTGGTCACGAGGATCGCGGCGAGCGGCAAGGGCACGATGAAGATCAGCCGCAGCCGCCAGCGCTCGAACTTGAGATGCATGAAGAACAGCGCGACGAGCATTGCCTTCCAGATCGCCAGAATGAGCAGCAGGATCAGCTTCAGGTTGCGCGCCACCGGAAGCTCGAAGGCCAACAACACCTCGGCGATCGTCATCACGAACAGGTACAACCAGATCAGCATGTAATTCGGTCGAACGTGCGTCGTCGGGGTGGTCATAGGGCGCTGGGCCTCAGATCAGGTAGACGATCGTGAACAGGATGATCCATACCAGGTCGACGAAGTGCCAGTACAACCCGATGACTTCGATGCCGCGGTAGTCCTGCGGCGAATACTTCTCCGGCAGCACCTTGGTGAAATAGAGATACAGCATGCTGATCACGCCGCACGTCACGTGGAAGCCGTGGAAGCCCGTCATCGTGAAGAAGCTGGACCCGTACAACCCCGCTACGGTGAGTCCGTACTTGATCGGGTCGGCCGCGGCGTGCTCGGCCAGCAATGAGCCTTCGCGATATCCCGCGGGCGTGAACCCATGCCCAACGAGTTTGATGTACTCGACCACCTGGACGCTCACGAACCCCGCGCCGCAGATGATCGTGATGAGCAGCCAGAACTTGAGCCCACCGTCCTGGAGCCGCTTTCCCGGGACCTTCCGCAGAAAATACTTCTTGCCGTCCGCGATCGCGGCATAGGCCTTGACCATCGAGACGGACGAGCAGATGAGGAGGAAAGTGTTGAGCCCCGTGAGCGGCACGTTGAGGATCGCGCCCGGCCTGGCCCACTCTCCCGGCGCACCGAAGCGGAGCACGATGTAGGAGCCGATCAGCGCCGTGAAGAACATCACGTCGCTCGCCAGGAAGACCCACATCCCGAGCTTGTTGCTGTAAACGCCCGATCCCGGCTCGGTCGAGTATGGCGGCCGCATCTGATCGAGGGCTTGCGTCGCGTGCGTCATCGTCCTCTCCGGTCAGTGCGTGGCCGGCAGCGGCGCCGGCACGGGGTCGCGGTCGGTGGGCAGCTTCACGAATTGCGGCAGGAAGTCCTTATCGCCGGCCTCTGGTGCACTGAACTCATACGGTCCGCGGTACACGTTGGGCGTCCGTTCCCAGTTGCCGTGGGGCGCGGGATTGGGCAGCGACCATTCCATGCCGTTGTCGTCCCAGGGATTCTGCGGCGCCTTTTTCCCTCGCTTGAGGCTCCACAGGAAGTTGAACGCGAACAAGATCTGCACGGCGAACAGCGCGAACGCCGAATAAGAAATGAATACGTTCAACGGCTGCTGCGGCTTCAGGAAGTCGTAGATCGTGGGGTCGTAGATGCGCCGCATCTGGCCGCCCATCCCGATGATGTGCATCGGGAAGAACGTCATGTTGTAGAAAATGAATGTCAGAAAGAAATGCAGCTTGCCGATCCGCTCGCTCATCATCCGGCCGAACATCTTCGGATACCAGTACGTGATCGCCGCGAACAGCGCGAACAGCGATCCACCGAACAATACGTAGTGGATGTGCGCGACGATGAACTGCGTGTCGTGCAGCGGGATGTCCACGGGCGTCGCCGCCATGAAGATGCCGGACAATCCGCCGATCGTGAACATCGACACGAAGCCGATCGCGTTGAGCATCGGGACGTGGAAGCGCAGGTTGCCGCGCCACATCGTGCCCATCCAGTTGAACACCTTGATCGCCGAGGGCACCGCGATGAGCAGCGTCGAGACCATGAACGTCGACCCGAGGGTCGGGTTCATGCCGCTCATGAACATGTGGTGGCCCCACACGATCCATCCGAGGAACGCGATCCCGATGATGGCAAACACCATCGAGTGGTAGCCGAAGATCGGCTTGCGGCTGCCGTTGGCGATGATGTCCGACACCATGCCCATCGCCGGGAGAATCAGGATGTAGACCTCGGGGTGCCCGAAGAACCAGAACAGGTGCTGCGACAGCAGCGCCTGGCCGCCCGCCACCGGATCGAAGAAGTGTGTGCCCAGGACGTTGTCGAACAGCAGCATGATCGCCGCGCCCTGGAGCACGGGCAGCGCGAGCACGCCGAGGATCGCCGTGATGAAGAGCGCCCAGACGGAGAGTGGCATCCGGAACCACGTCATGCCCGGCGCGCGGTGGTTGATCACCGTCGTGATGTAGTTCAGCGAGCCCAGCACCGACGAAAGTCCCAGCACCACGATCGATACGCACCAGAGCATCTGGCCGACTGTGACGCCCGAGAGGTCGGGCCGGGCCGCCAGCGGTGCGTAGTTCGTCCACCCTGAGCGAATCGGCCCGTTCGGCACGAAGAAGCTCGCCGTCATGATCAGGCCCGCGAGGAGCGCCAGCCAGAACGACGCCATGTTGATGCGCGGGAACGCCATGTCGTGTGCGCCGATCTTGAGCGGAATCAGGAAATTGGCGTACACGCCGACGAGCAGCGGCATGATCGCGAAGAACACCATGAACGTGCCGTGCATTGAGACAAGCTGGACATAGTACTCGGGCAGGATCACCCCATTCACGACCATCGTCTCGGGCAGGATCCCGCCCCCCGGCAGCGGTTTGCCGGGGAAGCCGAGCTGCCAACCGATCTGCATCGCCAGCAATCCACCCACCAGCAGGAAAAACAGGCTGACGAACAGGAACTGAATGCCGATGATCTTGTGGTCGGTCGAGAAGATGTATTTGCGCCAGAAGCTCATCGGCTCGTGGTGCGCTGTGGTCGGAGTGTGAGCGACGGCGGTCATTCGGAGCCTCCGGCGGCTTGTTGAGCAACCCAGGCCTTGTACTCGTCGGGCGTGTGAACGAACACGCGCGCCCGCATCTTGTAATGCCCCATCCCGCACAACTCGGCGCAGCCGAGCTCAAACTCTCCCGTCTTCGTCGCCTGGAACCAGGCGATGATGTGCATCCCGGGCACGGCGTCCTGCTTGAGGCGGAACTCGGGGACGAAGAACGAGTGAATCACGTCTTCCGAGCTGAGCTCGACCGCGACCGGCTCGTTGACCGTCACGTGGAGTTGATTACGCACCGTGAAGTCGTCGCTCGTCCCGAGCTTCCCGTCAGGACCGGGATAGGTCACCTGCCACTCGAACTGCTTGGCATGCACGCCCAGATGATATGCGTTGGGTGGAATGCTCTTCTTGTCCTTGATCAACACCCAGTAATGGTTGCTGATCAGTCCGAGCGCGACCATCGTCACGGCGGGGATCGCGGTCCAGATCACTTCGGCGCGCGTCGAGCCGTGCGTGTAGAAGGCCTTGCGGCCGGGACGCGCGCGGTACTTGATCACGAACGTCACCAGTCCGACCTCGACGACGACCAGCGCGATTCCGGTGATGATGAGAATCGCCAGAAACAGCGTGTCGATCGGACCGGCGAACGTCGATCCTGCGTCGGGAAGCCACCAACGCATGCGGCTCTCCTCGCGCTTAGTGCGCGGCGAAGGTGATGTTGGCCGTCTTGGTCTCGGTTCCCGCGATCGTCACGGTCGCCGTCTGCGTGCCGAACTTCTCGTGCCAGGCCTCGATCGTATACGTTCCCGGCGGCAGTCCCTTGATCGAGAAGCTGCCGTCCGGCCCGGATACCGCGAAAAACGGATCGGGCCGCACACCGACGTACGCGTGCATCCAACCGTGGACGTTGCACTCGAGATTGACCATCACCTCGGGCGCCGCGAACGTCACCGTCTTCGTCATGCCGGCGTTGGGCTGGCTCACATTGAACGGCCGGTTTTTCTTCGCGATGGCTTTGATGTTATGCAGGAGTGGATCGGAATTCCTGACCTCGATGGATTGCCCCACCATGACGCCAAAGACGTGCGGATGGTAGCGGCAGCCGTTCTGGTCCAGCACCACGGGAGTCGTGGGTGCCGTGAAGGTCTGACCCGCGGGGACGCCGGCACTGACGTACACGAACACGTTCGAGAGCGCGTTGGCCGGACCAGCCACCACATTCTCCTCGGTGGGCGGCGTCGTGTACTTCGCCTTGCATGCCGCCTCTTCGCTCATGTCGATCGCCGGGTTACGGGGTGCAGCGCCGGTGAATTTGATCTTGCCGGTGATCGTCCCACCCGCGGCTGAGACGTCAACCGTTGGGACTGCAGGTTGGGCGGCCGGCGGTGCTGCCTGGACGGTACCGTCTCCCTTACTGCACACGGTGAGCAGGAACATCCCGCCCACCACGCTGAAGATTCTGCCGTTCATTGCTGCCTCCGGTATGAAGTCTTCTGCTGCGCGCGCCACACGACCAGCATGCCCAACCCCAGGGTGAGCATCATGGCGAGCACCGGCGAGATGAACACGCGGGCCGGCACCGGTTCGTCGAGGGCGAGGAAATACCACGTGCTGACGGCCATTCGCGTGCCGTGCTCTCCGTTGGACCCATCCGAGGCGAAGAACGCCACAGGGATGGCGCGGCCGGTCCGGAAGGGAAGCTGGCTGGCTGTATCGGTCGAAGCAAGTGCGCGGGTCAAGACGACCCGCCACTGACCGTGATCATAAACTGCCTGGGCACCGAGCGCCGCCCCGGATAGCGGATCGAATCGATCGATGCCTCGCGCAACGCCGGGGACCGCTGCGGTCCGGGCGGCGCTCGACCAGCGCCACTGATAGACCGGGGCGCTGGAACTGCCCATCAGGAAATATGGCCGCTCCATCCCTGACGGAATGGAGACGGGAAACTGCACGGTCAGTTGGTCCGGCCACGGCGCCGGCTGCTCACGTGTCGAGTCGTCGCTCTCGAGCGCACTGAACACTCGACCCACGAACGTGCGCCAAGAGGTGTCGGGACTTTCCGACCGGTCGTCCCACACGACGCGCAGCGCGATGGAATCGGCGGTGTGCACCGCTTTGACCCAGACGCCGGTCACCGCCGGCGCGAACCAGCGCTCCTTATGGATTATCTGCCCGACGAGCGGGAACCAGTACACGTCGACCGCCGTCCACGCCGAGTCGTCCGGCGCATGCGGCAGCGTCTTCGTCAGAGGGGCGTGAATGACGTCGCGGACCGCGGGCGCGTCCTGGGGCGAGAGGCTGCGGACGTACTGTGCGACGCGCCACAACTGCTCGTCGGTCAGGAATTTCTGCTCCAGCAGGTCGCTGAATGACGGCATCGGCGTGCCGTCCA
>QHUF01000118.1 GCA_003221075.1 Gemmatimonadota bacterium | reverse complement strand
GGCGCTGGGTCGTATCGGCGAAGAACGCCGAGAATGTTTTGATGTAGGCCAGCACGTCGCGGCGCTGGCGGTCGGAAAGGCGGGACTTCCAGCCCGGCATCGCCGTGCCCGGCAGCCCTTCATCTATAGAGCGGAGCAGGTCGGCGTCGGTCGGGAGTTGCCCGCTCGGCGTCGAGCGAATCTGATAGATCGCGCCGGTGAAATCGCGGGGCGGCG
>QHUF01000117.1 GCA_003221075.1 Gemmatimonadota bacterium | reverse complement strand
ACGAAGCTCTCGGTGAGCTGTGCGATCGTGCCGTTGTCCTGGAAGTTGGCCGGCAGGGGATTGAGCCCTGAGGCGAAGTGGCCCTGGCCGTCGAGATGATCGCCGTGACAGGGCACGCAGTTTTGATAGTAGACGCGACGGCCGACCGCGAGGTGCGCCGCCATGTCACCGGTCCGGCGCAGCGGGTTGTCGAGACCGACGAGCGCGATCGTCTTGCCGCGGAACGTGATCTGCGACGGCGGCGCGGGGTGAATCGAGCGGAGGTTCGGGGGCGCCGCCACGCTCGCTTTCACCTGGCTGTACGTCAGGCAGCCGACCATCAGCGTGACGACGGCGAGAAGGGCGGAACGGACCAGCTTGAGCCGCGGCTGGACCAACACGTCGTGCAGCGGCTCCTTGAATGTGGTCCAGCGCGCTTCGTCGTCGCTGACCCAGATCAGGATGCCCACGAGCACCGTCGCCATGTACTGCAGCACGACGCTCTTCGGCACCACGGCGCTGTCGGGCAGGATCGGTATGATGAACGCGACCACGATGTACGCCAACACGAACAGGCCCACGGCCTGCCAGAAGGGATGGCGCAGGTACTTGCTCATTTGTGGCTCGCGAGGAACTGCACGAGCGCCTCGAGCTGCTCGGCGGTGAGCTGATGACCGAACGTCTTGGGCATGACGCCTTTGAACTTCTCGAACCCCTTCGCGACCTTGGCGTCGGGCTGTAGGATCGATTCCCGAATCAGATTCACCGAGAGCCGCGAGCCGACGTGTGTGAGATCGGGACC
>QHUF01000116.1 GCA_003221075.1 Gemmatimonadota bacterium | reverse complement strand
GGCGCCGTAAAGAACGTGGCGTACACCTCGTTCATCGCGGCGAAATCTTTGATGTCGCGCAGATACACATTGCACTTGAGGACGTGATCGAGTGATGAGCCCGCCGCCTGGAGAATTGCCCGCATGTTTTCGAATACACGTTTCGTCTCGGCGCGTACGTCCCCTAACTCCAGACTCCCGTTTCCTGGATTAATCGGCCCCTGGCCGGCGACGAAAATGAAATCGCCTTCGATGACGCCTTGCGAATACGGGCCAACCGGCTTCGGCGCTTTCTCCGTCACAATGGCTTGTCTCAAGCGATCCTCTTCAATCGTTTCCAGAGGTAATGAACGGGGAATCCTGCCGCCGCAATGCCGAGACCGTAGATCGGCGAATAGTTGCCGACCTGAATCTGGCCCCCGACGATGGCCGACAGACCAACCACAGTACCGAGCAGGAAGAATAGAGGCGCCCACGGATAGAGCGGCGTGCGGAACGGCCTCGGCGCATCAGGCATCTTCCGGCGCAGCACGAACACCGCGGCGACGGCAAAGATCAGGGCGGCCCACTCGACGACCACGAAGTAGGTCGTCAGCGTGTCGAAATCTCGAAGCGTGAGGACCATGATGATCGCGACCACACCCTGGATCAGCACCGCGGCCCACGGCGTGGCCCAGCGCGGATGGGTTTTTCCCAGAAGCGAGAAGATCAGGCCGTCGCGCGCCATCGCGTAGGGGACGCGCGGCTTGGCGAGCAGGTTGCCGTTGAGCGCGCCGTACACGCTCGTCATGATCGCGAGCATGATGAGGACGCCGCCGGCGGGCCCCGCAATCGCCGTCATCACCGTCCGCGCGATGGCTTCCTTTTGCTCCGCCATGATGCTGACCGGCATCATGTAGAGGTAGGCTAGGTTCGCCCCGACGTACAGCGTGACGATGACGAGCATTCCCACGATGATGATCCGTTTCATCAGGCGCTCGGGTGCCACGACTTCGCCCGCGATCATGCTGACGGCAATCCAGCCGTCGTAGGTCCAGATGACCGCCGCGACCGCGCGCGCCAGCCCGCCGCCCTGCACGGTCCCGCCCTCGGTAATGTTGGCCAGACTGCCGTGGCCGAGCAGGAAGGCGCCGAGGATGATCGCCGCCAGCGCGGCGACCTTGACCAGGGTGGTGACTTCGCTCACGGCTGCGCCGACGCGCGCGCCGAGCACATTGGCGCCGGTCAGTGTGATGATGGCGGCGATCGCGACCAGCTGTACGGTCGTGACACTGGAAGGGATGCCCAGCAGGTTGAGCAGGAATTCCGCGAAGACGGTTGCAAGTGAGGCGACGGCGGTGGGCGTCGTGACCAACACATAGAGCCAGCCGAAAACGAACGCGGCGGCATCGCCATAGGCCTCGCGCAAGAACACGTAGACGCCGCCCGCCCGCGGCAGCAGCGTGCTCAGCTCCGCCACCGTGAGCGCACCGCAGATGCTGATCAGGCCGAACGCCGTCCACAGTCCCATGATGACGAGCGGATTCGGGACGAGCCCGGCGATCGTGGGGGGTGTGCGGAAGATCCCGCTGCCGATGGTGATACCGACGATCAGCGCCGTGCCGCCGGCGAACCCGATGACTCGGCGGAGATCGTGCGGCTGTGCTTGAACGGGGGTAGTCAAGGAAGAGCCAACCTACCCAAAAAGCAGACCCTTCGCCCTCCCTACCCACTCCTTTAATAAAAAGCGAGCCGCGTGTGTCATCCTGAGCGAGCGCGCGGAACGCGCGCGCAGCGAAGGACCTGCTGTTGGGCCCACCGGTTCATTGCGGGGTGATCCGCACCATCACGACGCCGTGCGCCGGCACGGTTGCGCTGAACCGGCCGGTGAACGTGCCGAGGTCCGTGTGAGCCCAGACGTCACGCACTCGAGCCGGTCCGCGAATGGCGAGGGCACTCCAGGACGCGGTGATCACGGTCTGCAACGCGGAACGGTTCAAGAGTACCACCGCGCGCGCGCTGTCGGCGAGCAGCTTGACCCAGATCTGCAGATCGGGTGCCTGCTCTCGCACGAGCATCCCCTCCACGCCGAGCGAGTCCTGATCCACCGCAATCACTTCCTTGTTCGTGAGGATCTCGCGCGTCGCGGCGCTCATGGTGCGCACATCGTTGCCCGCCATGAGTGGAGCCGCCATGATCGCCCACAGGCTGAAGTGGGCGCGGTACTCGTCGTCGGTCATGCCGCCGTTCCCGACCTCCAGCATGTCGGGGTCGTTCCAGGCGCCGGGACCCGCGGCGAGGGCGTACTGGCTCGAGAGATCGACGATGCCGATCATACTGGCCCAGCGGTCGCCGATGTCGCCGGTGGTACGCCACAGGTTGCCGGTACGTGGCGCCCAGTTCCACGGATGGTTCGAGCCCCATTCGCAGATGCTGAATACGATCGCTCGGCCGGATTTGGCGAGCGCGTCGCGGAACTTGGCGTACTGGGTCGGCGCATCGAGCCCCTCGGCGTGGCACCAATCCTCCTTGACGTAGTCCACGCCCCACTCGGCATAGGTTCGGGCGTCAACCTCTTCGGAACCGTACGTACCGGGCCGTCCCTGGCACGTCTGGCGTCCCGCGTCGGTGTAGATCCCGAACTTGAGTCCCTTCGAGTGGACGTAGTCAGCGAGCGGCTTGATGCCGCCGGGGAAGCGGGTGGAATCGGGGACGATGCGGCCGGACCGGTCGCGCGCCACCTGCCAGCAGTCGTCGATCACCACGTATTTATAGCCGGCGTCGCGCATGCCGCTCGCGACGATCGCGTCCGCAGTCTCCTTGATGAGCTGGGCGCTCACGTCGCAGCCGAAATGGTTCCAGCTGTTCCAGCCCATGGGCGGAGTACGGGCCAGGCCGTTGTCGAGCGGAGGTGGAGAGGCAGCGCTGCCGAGTAGCGCGACCGCGCCCAGGCAGACGAGGAACGCGTAACGTGCGGACACAGGACGGCCCTCCTTTTGAAAGTGCCTTGGTGATGCGCTGACGCAGCGTGGCTGCTGTGGTGCGAATGCCACAGCTGGCCACCGACCGTAGCTAACCCCTTGTCCCGGTCGCGTCACGGAATCTCCGGATCTGGCGTCAAACTTGAAGTACGCTTCGTTCCGTCCAGGGGACCGACGCGATGGCGGACAGCATGCCGTCTGTAAGCTGCCCCGCTCCGAGCGGCGACGTCGGCGTCCACCGCCACGACATCGCCGCGTTCGAAGCCCTCTTCCGCACACACTATTCGCCGCTGTGCGATTATGTGTACGGCTATGTGCGCTCGCGCGCTGTAGCCCAGGAGTTAGTGCAGGACTTGTTCCTCCGCCTTTGGGAGCGCGCCCTAACACCCGCCGGAACCCTCGCTGCGTCCTACCTGTATACCGCTGCTCGCAACCGGGCGGTGGGCCATCTGCGCCGGGAACGGGTCGCGGCCGCCTGGGCGAAGAGTCGGTCCTCTGTGGCGCGTGCAGCGCCGGCCGGCGCGGACGAGCCGCTCCGTGAGCACGAGGTGCGTGACGCGCTCGAGCACGCCGTGGCCGAGCTTCCCGAGCGGTGCCGTCTCATTTTTACCCTCAGCCGCTACCGGAGTCTCTCCAACGCCGAAATCGCGCGGATGCTGTGCATCTCGGTGAATACCGTCGAACAGCAGATGTGGCGCGCGCTCAAGACGCTCCGCGCGAAGCTCGCCCCTTACCTCCAGTAAAGGTTCGCCCCGTCGCCCGCGTTCTCACAGAAGGGAGGAGACTGTGTGAACGAGGAGCGCGACGGACCTCGTATTGCCCGCTACGTCGCGGGACGATGCACACCGGACGAGGCGGCCGAGGTGCGCCGCTGGTTGGCGCAACACCCGGCGCGTGCCGAGCTGGTGAACGCCTTGGTACGCGTGTGGGAGCTGGTGCGGCGCGTGAGCGTCGTCTGGGACGTCGACGGCGCGTGGCGCGCGTTGCGGCGCCGCATCGGACCGGACCACGCGTTCCCCCTCTCCAGAATGGAGAGGGGGACAGCGGGTGAGGCTCGTCTGCGGACTTGGGTGGTGTGGCGAGTCGCTGCAGTGATCCTCGTGGTTTGCTCGATGCTGACGGGCGTCCTGGTGCATCGCAACCGACGAGCGGCCGTCGCCCCCGTTCGCGAGATCGCGACCAGGCGTGGGCAGCACGCGACGCTGCGACTCCCCGACGGCACGCGAGTCGACCTCGGCGTGGCGAGCGCGATCCGGTACGCTCCGGCCTATGGCGGCAAGGAGCGGGACGTGTATCTCGAGGGCGAGGCGTATTTCGAAGTCGCCCCCGACCCCAAGAAGCCGTTCACGGTCTACGCAGCCAACGCCATCACGCGGGATCGGGGGACGAAGTTCGGCGTGAGTGCCTATCCCGGTGCGAGTCAGGTCGAAGTGGTCGTCGTCGAAGGCTCCGTGGATCTGAGCGGTCTGGTGCTCGGCACCGCAGACCTCGGCCGGCTGGACCGTGGCGGCCGGCTGCGCATTGAGCGCGGCGTGGACACGGCGGCCTGGTTGGGCTGGCGCAGGGACCGCCTGGTGTTCCGCAACACGCCGTTGCGCGATGCGCTTGCCCAGCTCGGGCGCTGGTATGACACCGATCTCCAGTTGGGCGATTCCGCGCTCGGCGACTATCCGCTCACCGCGTCGCTGCACGGTGAGCCGCTCGACAAAGTCCTCGATCTCATCAGCGCTGCATTGAACGTCCGCGTCGTCCGGCGAAACTCGACCATCCTGCTGTATCACCGGCGGCCGGCGCCGTAATCCAAGGAGACTCGGCCCATGCTTCGTTTGCTGTCGCTGCTTTCGCTCCTCGCCGTCGCGACCGCTCCGTGCGCACTGCGCGCCCAAGAGTCCGATGACGGCGTCCCTGCCCTTGGTCCCCGGTTTCTCCTGGCCACTCGCGCCGCCCGGCGGGTGCCGGTTGATGTCGCTCGCTCGCCGGTCCTGAGTCAGCGGATCTCGCTCGACCTGGAGGGAGTGACGCTGGAGGAGGCGCTGCGGGCGGTTTCGAGCAAGGCAGGGCTGCACCTGCTCTACAGCAAGGCCCTCGTACCGCTGGGACGGCCGGTGCGCCTGCGCGCGGCAGATATCTCCGTGGCAGGAGCCTTGGCCGAGTTGCTCGTGGAGACCGACGTGGACGTGCTGTTCTCCGGCGGCAATCAGGTCGCGCTCGTGCCGCGATCGCTGGTCGGTGAGACGGGATCGATCCGGGGGACGGTGACGGACGCCTCCACCAGCGGGCCACTGTCGGGCGTCGTCGTCATAGTGGTGGGGACGCCCTTCGGCGCCACCACCGGACCAGAGGGCCAGTACTCCATCGCCGCCGTGCCGCCGGGGACCTACCGGCTGCGGGCCCGGCGGCTGGGCTACGCGCCGCGCGATACGACGATCGTGGTTCAGGACGGGCTGGAGGCCGTCGCCGACTTCCGTTTGCCGACGAACGCCGTCGAGCTGCAGGCGGTCGTGGCGATCGGCTACGGCGAGCAGTCCAAGGCGACCCTGACGGGCGCTGTCAGCGCCGTCGAAGGGCAGGAACTGAAGAGCGTGCCGGCGGTCAACCTGTCGAATACGTTCACCGGCCGGCTGCCCGGTGTGGTGACGATCAACCGCAGTGGGGAGCCCGGATACGACGGCGCAACGATCCGCGTTCGCGGCAATCACACCCTGAACGACAACAACGCGCTCATTGTGATCGACGGCGTGCCGGACCGCGTCGGTGGCCTGGAGCGGCTCGACCCGAGCGACATCGAGAGCATCAGCGTCCTGAAAGATGCCATGGCCGCGATCTTCGGTTCGCGGGCGGCCAACGGCGTCATCCTGATTACGACGAAGCGCGGGAGCGGCAACAGGCCGGATCTGACGGCGAGCTTCAACCAAGGCTTCAACCAGCCCACCCGCCTTCCCCGCATGGCGGACGCGGCGACGTACATGACGATGCTCGACGAGATCGACGCGTACCGCAATCAGGCGCCCCGCTATCCGGCGGACGTGATCCAGAAATACCGCGACCACGCGGATCCCTGGCTGTATCCCAACACCGACTGGTACGGCGCGGTGATCAAGCCCATGTCGCTGCAGAATGTCGGGCACGTGGCGCTGCGGGGCAGCGCAGACCGCCTCGGCTACTATCTCTCGCTGGGGGGTCAGAGGGAGGACGGCTATTACCGCAACAGCGCGACGCGGTACAACCAGTACAACTTCCGCAGCAACATCGACGGTCAAGTCTCGAATCACTTGCGCCTGCGCTTCGACATCACCGGGCGGCTCGAGAACCGGAATTTCCCGACCCGCAGCGCGGCCTCGATTTTCCGCGAGCTGATGCGCGGCAAGCCGAACCTCCCGGCGTACTGGCCCAATGGCAAGCCGGGTCCCGATATCGAATACGGCGACAACCCAGCCGTGATCGCGACGCCGGCCACGGGCTACGAGAAAGACGACCGCTACTATCTCCAGAGCAACCTGGGTGGGGACTGGGAGGTGCCCGCCGTGAGCGGCCTGACGCTCCATGCCAACGCGTCTTACGATGTCGGCTCGCGGGCGGACAAGGCGTGGCGGACGCCGTGGACGCTGTACACGTGGGACTACCAGACGCGCGACGCGAACGGCGCGCCCGTGCTGCAGGCCGCCACCCGCGGCTTCAACACGCCCCAACTCAACCAGTACGACCTGCGGTCCACCAGTAGCCTGTTGAACCTGTTTGCCGAGTATCGCCGCGAATTCGGCCCGCACAGCATGGGCCTCATGGGCGGCATCGAGCGGCGGACGGTGGACAGTTCGAGTCTCAGCGGGTTCCGCGACTACTTCGTCTCCAATCAGGTCGACGAGCTGTTCGCTGGCGGCGATCTCGGGAAGACCAGCAGCGGCACGGAGTGGGTCGCGGCGCGCCTGAACTACTTCAGCCGCCTCAACTACGCCTTCAAAAACAAGTATCTGCTCGAGCTCGTCGGCCGCGTCGACGGCTCGTACATCTTTCCGCAGAGCAAGCGCTTCGGCCTGTTCCCGGCCGTGTCGGTGGGGTGGCGCATCTCCGATGAGCCGTTCTTCCGTGACCACATCTCGCTGTTCGACGATCTCAAGCTCCGCGGATCGTGGGGCCAGACGGGGAACGACCGCATACCTGAGTGGCAGTACCTGGCCACCTACGGGTTTGGGAATGGGTACGTCTTCGGCGGCAACACGGAAGTGAAAAGCGTTTTCCAGACGCGCACCCCCAACCCGAACATCACCTGGGAGGTCGCGAAGCAGCTCAACGTCGGCTTCGATGGCACCCTGCTTCAGAACCGGCTCTCCCTGGTTGTCGACTACTTCCACGAGCGGCGGAACAACATTCTGTGGAACCGGAACGCCTCGGTGCCGCTGACGACCGGGCTGACCCTGCCGCGCGAGAACATCGGCGAAGTTTCGAGTTGGGGGTACGACGGCTCCATCGCCTGGCGCGAGCAACTCGGCGGGGACGCCTCCTACGACGTGACGTTCAACTTCGGGCATACGCGGAACCGGGTTAACTACTGGGACGAGCCGCCGGGGGCGCCGCCGTGGCAGCGCTCGACGGGGAGGCCGATGTGCGTATCCGTGTCGTCCTGCCCCGGCATGTTGTACAAGGCGATCGGGATCTTCAGAGACTCCGCCGACGTCGCCAGCCGGCCCCATTGGGCCGGCGCCCGCCCCGGAGACATCGTCTTTGCGGACATCGACGGCAACGGCGTAATCGACGCCCGCGACCGCATCCGGATCAACCAGACCGGCGACCCCGCCTACACGTTCGGCCTCAGACTCGGCGCGCAGATCAGCCGGTTCGACGCCACCGTCTTCTTCCAGGGCGCGTTCGATGCTGTGCAGTACTTCCTGACCGAATCGGGTGACATCGGCAACTACACCGCCGAGTTCGCCGCCGAGCGCTGGACGCCCCAGAATCCCAATGCCCCGGGTCCACGCGCGTTCAACCGGCAGGACGAATACTGGATCTCAAACGCGAATACCTACTTCCTGCGGGACGCGAGCTACGTCCGGCTCAAGTCGCTCGAGGTCGGATACCACTTCCCGTCTCGCCTGGCCGGCCGCCTCGGCCTGCGCGATGTCCGGGTGTACGCCAACGGATACAATCTCCTGCTGCTAGACCGGTTCAAGGTCGTCGATCCCGAGACGCGGGACACGAACGGTCAGTACTACCCGCAGCAGCGCGTGTTCAACTTCGGCGCGTCCGTAATGTTCTAGGAGACCACCTGCCATGAACCGCGAGTTCCGTATCGCCATCGCAAGTCTGGGCCTTCTGGGGGCGACCAGTTGCCAGGGGGTCCTCGACGTCACGCCGAAGGACCAGTTTCCGGATCAGGCCGTGTTCGCCGATCCGAACCTGGCGCAGGCGTTCCTGAGCGACGCCTACCGGGGCCTGGGGCACGGGCTGTACGAGATCATGCTGGCGTCGATGACCGACGAGACGCACTTCATCCACAACTACAACACCGAAGTGGTCCTCCAATCGCTCATCACCTCGAGCGCCCGGGGGGCGCTCGATGACGGCCGCTACAGTCACTTCAACTGGGGGCCCAGCTACTCGCGCATCCGGCAGACCAACATCTTCCTCAGCCACATCGATGCCGCCGCCTTTGATGACGCGTTGAAGCGGCGCATGAAGGGAGAAGCCTTCTTCCTGCGCGCGTACTTCTACCACAACCTGATGCGGATGTACGGCGGCGTGCCGCTCATCACCAAGGTGTACGGCCTCAACGAGGACTACAAGGTCGCGCGCAACAGCTTCAAGGAGACGGTCGACTTCATCGTGGCCAATGCCGACTCAGCAGCCGCGTTGCTGCCCCTGTCCTTCTCGGGGACCGACGTCGGCCGGGCGACGAAGGGGGCGGCGCTCGCGCTCAAAGCGCGCGTGCTGCTGTACGCAGCCAGCGACCTGTACAATCTGAACCCGAGCGACAGCGCGTTCACCGGCTACACGACACCGCAGGATCGGGTGGCGCTCTGGCGTGCCGCCAAGAACGCCGCCAAGGCGGTGATGGATCTCGGGATCTACGGCCTGTTCCGGCCGAGCCCGGCGAGCCCCCAGGAGGCGGCGCAGAACTACGGCGACCTGTTTCTGCAGCGGATGAGCGAAGAAGTGATCTTTAGCCGGTTCTTCTTGTCCACCCGCGACGACGGCTACAATCCCGGCCTGCACAACGGCCCCAACGGCTTTCACACCTGGGGCGGCAACACGCCGATCCAGAATCTGGTCGACGATTACCGGATGGCCGACGGCTCGAAGTTCGATTGGAGCAACCCGGCGGAGGCGATGGCCCCCTACGCCAACCGCGATCCTCGATTCTATGCCTCGATCGCCTACGACGGCGCGCCCTGGAGGACGCGCCCCGACGACGTGAAGAACCTCGATCCCGTCGGCACCATCCAGACGTTCCGCGCGCTCACGCTCACCGGTGGGAGTGTCGTGGCCGGCCTCGACACCCGCGACAGCCCGGTCGAGAACTGGAACGGCGCCTACTCCGGCTACTACCTGCGGAAGTTCATCGATCCCTCGATCAACGCCCAGTTCACCAAGCAACAGGTGCCGTGGATCTTCTTCCGTTACGCCGAGGTGCTGCTGAACTACGCCGAAGCGTCGATCGAGCTCAACGAGCTGGGAGACGCGGTCACCGCGCTCAACCA
>QHUF01000407.1 GCA_003221075.1 Gemmatimonadota bacterium | reverse complement strand
CTGGTCACTACGTGAAGATGGTGCATAACGGGATCGAGTACGGACTGCTCCAGGCCTATGCCGAGGGCTACGAGATTCTCCACGCCTCCCAGGACTTCAAACTTCAGCTCGGCCAGATCGCCAAGTTGTGGAACCACGGCAGCGTGGTGCGCTCCTGGCTGAACGAGCTGGCGGAGCGGGCGTTTTCGCGTGACGAGCAGCTGGCCGGGATCCGGGGCTACGTCGAGGACTCGGGTGAGGGCCGCTGGACCGTGGAAGAGGCGCTGCGGCTCGACGTGCCCGCGCCCGTGATCACGCTGTCGCTCCTCGCACGGCTCCGCTCGCGTCAGGAGGAGTCGTTCGGCGCCAAGGTGATCGCGGCGTTACGGAAGGAATTCGGGGGGCATGCGGTACAAACCAAATGACGGTCAGACAGCCATGACGGCCGCCCGACGCGCGAATCGGCGCACGATGTCGCCGGCCGGCTCGACCGCGTGAATCCCCGCTACACTCTTGCCCGCCTGCCAATAGTCCTTCGAGGTCTTCTCTCCCGCGCCGCCCGCGAGCGAAGCACGCTTGAGCTGCCACGCCGAACGCAGCGCGTAGATCGTACGCATCCAATGCTTGGTCCTGCGGCCACGCAACATCCAGCGCGCGATCGGGCCGGCCTTCGTGCCGATCCGGGTGACGTAGGGCGTGCGAATCACGGACAACGGCACACCGGTCACGCGTTCCGTGAGGACGATGTCGTTTTCGTTTGCCCGGACGATCGCTTGCTTGTAGTCGTCGTGCGCGCCGCACTCGTTGGTCGCGATAAAGCGCGTGCCGAGCTGCGCACCGGCGTAGCCCATTCGCAACGCGGCGACAAAGCCGGCCTCATCCCCAATGCCGCCCGCGCAGACGACGGGTACGCCCAGATCGGCGACCTCTTCGTACAGCGCCTCCGCACTCCGCGGGCCCGCGTGTCCGCCCGCGCGGTTGTTCACCGCGATGAGGCCGTGGACCCCGCCGGCCAATCCCTTCTCCGCCCACTTCCGCTCTGTCACATCGTGGTAGACGGTGCCACCCGCGGGAGCGACGCGATCCACGACCCAGCGCGGATTGCCGAGCGACGTGACGAAGAAGCGCACGCCCTCCTCGATCGCGATGTCGACATAGCGGCGCATGCGCTCGAGGTAGAACTTCGAGCTTCGCTCGATCAGCACATTCATCCCGATCGGCTTGTCGGTAATGCGCCGGATGAGGCGTAGTCCGTCCCGCAGGTCCTGCCCATACACGTAGATCATCGACAGCGGTTGCACGACGCCGATGCCGCCCGCCGCCGACACGGCAGCAATGAGCTCCGCGTTGGAGCAGGGGTACATCGCACCACAGATCAGCGGCACCTCGATGCCGAGCTGCCGCGTGAGAGGGGTGTCGAGCAGGCTCATCGAGGTGGGATGGGTCGCAACCGCCAACGGGCCGTGGCATGCGCGACGACGTCGCCTTGCGTGTCGGTGATCGAGACCGGGGCTTCATACTCCCGCTCGGTCGTCACGTTGAGACCCCCACCGCTTACTCGGCACTCCGCCGTCACCAGACCGCGCGCTTTCTTCAGATACGAGATGGAGAAGCCGGTCACGATTCCCTGGACCCCACGCGGCAGTCCGACCAGGACCGCGAGTCCGCTCGCCATCTCGGCGAGATTGGCGAGGGCCATCGCATGCACCGACGCGAGATGATTCCTCACCCGCCGGCGGTCGCGCAGCGTCACCCGGCACCAGCCGGGCTCCAGCTCTGCCACCCGGGCGCCGATCGTCCCCGAGTACGGAGTCATCCAGCCGACGAGGAGACTGAACAGCGTCTTGCCGCCCGGGACCCTGGAGAGCCGGTGCCAGGACGCACGGAGGCGTTCGCCGGGCGCGGACATGGAGGAGGGCACGGGATCGAATGTAATCGGTAGTTAAGTTGTCTCCACATGACGCAAATCGCTTTCGCCGGCGTCGGCGTGGATTTCGGCGCCACGAAACTGTTCTCGGACGTCTCCTTCACGGTCGCACCTGGCCAACGCTGGGGCTTCGTCGGCCGGAACGGCTCGGGCAAGACCACGCTGTTCCGGCTGCTGACGGGCGAGCTCGAGCCCACGCGCGGCAGCATCGCCCGCGCGCCCGGCCTGCGCGTCTCGCTGCTGGAACAGCACCGCGACTACGGCGCCGCGACGACGGTGTGGGAGGCCGCCGCCGGGGAGCTGGCCGAGCTGCTGGCGTTGGAGCAGTCGCTCGTGAAGCAGGCGGCCGACCTGGCGCACGACGCCTCGCCCCGCGCCCTCGCCCAATACGGTGAGGACCTGGAGCGCTTCGAGCGCGAGGGGGGATACGCCGTCACGGCACGCATCGATGCGGTGCTGCACGGTCTCGAATTCGATCCCGCGCAGGCCCGCGTCACTCCGCTCTCCGCCTTGAGCGGCGGCGAGCTCGGCCGCCTCGGTCTCGCGCGCCAGC
>QHUF01000115.1 GCA_003221075.1 Gemmatimonadota bacterium | reverse complement strand
AAGTTGATCGAGCTGGTGTAGCCCGTCACGTGGGCGTTGCCGGCCGCGTCCACGGTGATCCCAGCAGCTAAAAATTTCCCGCAGGGCTACCGGCCCGCGGCCGGCCGGGCGGAATTTCGACGCCGCCAGGCGTCGCGAAGAGGAAGCCAGAGGCGGCCTCGGATGGTCACTGGCAGCGTGCAGTCGTAGGTGCGTACTTGCTGCCCGCCGAAGTCCTTCTTGAATTTGTTGATTCCGGCGTTTTCCGATGTGGATTCGTCCTCGAAGAGGCCGCCCCAGTCGTAGCGCTTTATTCCCATCTCCTTGAACTGCAGCATTTCTCTCCAGTGAAGCCAGCGGTTGGCGCGCCCGACCAGGGCGCGGTAATCGTTTTCCTTATTTCTGAAACAGGAACCCGTGTACTGGAGCCAAGCGGCTTTTCCGCTTGTGAGGTAGGCGTGCCAGACCAACGCCGCGCCGTTCTGAGAGGCCGACGTGAGGACGAGCTGGCGGACCTTGCAGGCGGCAAGCAGCCATTGATGATCGCAGGGCCAGAACGACTTTTGCCTCGCGAATGCGTCGAAGAACGTACGGAATTCATCCAGCCGGCTTTCCGGGTCGGTGATGAACTCCATACGAAGCCCATCCTTCGTTTCTGCGCGTCTGATCTTGTAACGGCAATCCTTGCCGAATTTCTCCGCGATCGCGTCCGCCTCGGCGGAAAGATCGGTCACCATGGTGAGGAACGGGGTGGTTCGCGCGTCGGCGATCGGAGCCTCTCTCTGGCGGTACAGGACGATATCCACTCCGGGGTTGCGAGGCAGCTCCTCGTCATACCAGACTTCCCCGTAGACAACGGCCCGGCCTTTGAGGCAGATCATTCAGGCCCTGGCCATTTCTTGATTGGTGGTCCGATCAGAAAGCCTGTCCCCAGGACTGCGCGAGGCTGCTTGGCCCGGCGACTCCTTGAACCATGCGTAGAACTCCTTCAAGGTCATGCCGCGGCACCAAGCGGAAAGCTCCTCGAACAGAGTCTCCAGGTGCTCGTACAAGCGCTCGATATCCGATGCGTTTCGGAAAGTCGGACTGCCGCCCGGCATGAACTCAGAGGAATGCAGCGTAAACTCCACATGAACTGCGCCTTCAGCCCGTGCTGCGCGCGCAGCTCGTAGCATTCCACGGAGATTACTTTCCGCCGGGCACAAATGGTTGAGTGCCGGCGACACCAGCCGGTTCGCGATTTGGCGCAGCAAGGGGATTCGATACACCCAGGGCGCCCTTCGGGAGAGGACGCTCGAGCGGATTGTCATCGGAACTTCCAGCATCCCTCCGATCATTGGTACCGAGATGTCGGAGGGGCTGAAGAAGTAGGGGCTATCGGGAAAGGCCGTGTAGTCCGAGCCTCCTTTTCCGTTCGGATCGCCCGGAGTTCCGCGCCAATCGAGACCCGGGCTCACGGAGCAGTCGACGCGATATCCCTCGTCAAGCAGCATGGCGGCGTAACGAGCGTCGAAACCCAGACGCCCGGCTCGATGACTGATCATCGTCTGATCGAACCGGTCTTCGAGGAGGTGGGTGACGATCTTGATCTTCTCCTTCATCACCGGGTCGGGATACTCGATCAGGTAGGGTTGGTAGTGGAAATCGTCGCGCGTCAGCGGGACGAGCGGTGGCGAGTTCCATGCGTGCAGGTGCATCCCGACCTCGCCGGCACCGCGAGCAAGTACGTCGCGCGCAAACTCGACAAAAACGTCGGACATCGCCATCTCGTAGTTCGTAAGGTAGACAGGCTTGAAGCGGAACCGCTCGCAGAGCGACTGGAAACGAGGCAGGTACTCCGCATTGCGGGTGGAGATCTCTCGCGGTCTTGCCCAGAGATCGTCGCCCTCAGTGTCAATCGTGATGATGAAGGGCATCTCAGACATGGCGTGTCTGGCTCGATACGGTCATTTCGCCGCGGTGCGAGAGACGAAAGACGAATGTGTGCTGCGCGCGTCCAAGCACTAGGGCCGGCGGATTGTCGAGCTGGACGCAGCGGACCTTCATCGCCAGTGAGACTAGCGGCGTCAAATTAAAGGCGGCGCGAGGCGATTTGCATGTCCGTAGTTCCTCCGGATCATCCCGGCGGCGCGCAGTGATTGGCACCGGTAAAACTTCATAGGCTACAAAGTGTTATGCTGCTGCGCATTCTGGCCGGACGGTTTCTCAATGCGTGTTAAATGTCATCCTTCGGCCGGCGAGATTGACACCGCGGCCGCCGGTGGTGCTCGACCTCCTGCGTGGAATCCCGGATCACCAGTTCGCGGGCGTGCGTCGCGCGCGGACGGAGCGTGGGGGTCCACGCGTGTAGTTCCGTACCTGAAGCGGATCGGGGCGAACGCTGTGCATGCGGCGGGTCGTAGAATTCCAGAGCGGGAGAAAGGCTGATGTCGGTGGAAATGAACGGGAAATCCGTGCTGGTGACGGGCGCTGGCGGGTTTATCGGCAGCCATCTGACCGAGGCGCTGGTCCACGCGGGAGCCCGGGTGCGCGCGCTCGTCCACTACAACTCGCGCAGCGACTGGGGGCACCTCGAGTCCCTCGATCCCCGGGCGCGCGAAGCGCTCGAAGTGGTGGCTGGGGACCTCCGAGATCCGTTCTATGTCGCCGAGGCGGCGAAGGGCGTTGAGGTGATCTTCCACCTGGCGGCCCTGATTCCGATCCCGTACTCGTACCGGGCCCCCCAAGAGTACGTCGACACCAACGTTCGGGGCACGCTCAACGTGCTCGAGGCCGCACGTCGGCACGGCACCTCCCGCGTGCTCCATACCTCAACGAGCGAGACCTACGGCACCGCTCTCTACACGCCGATCGACGAAAAGCACCCGCTTCAAGCGCAGTCGCCCTATTCGGCGAGCAAAATCGGCGCGGACAAGCTGGCCGAGAGCTACTCGTGCTCGTTCGGGACGCCGGTGGTGACGGTGCGTCCGTTCAACACTTATGGCCCGCGCCAGTCGGCTCGCGCCTTCCTGCCGACGGTCCTGTCGCAGGCGCTTACGCTGGACGTGGTCCGGGTGGGCTCGTTGGAGCCGGTGCGCGACATGAACTACGTCCAGGACACAGTGGACGGTTTGCTGCGCGCGGCGGCCGCGCCCGGGGTCGAGGGGCAGGTACTCAACTTGGGCAGCGGCCGTGGAGTCCGCATGGCCGAACTGCTCGATCTGGCTATCCAGGCCACCGGTCGCCGGGTGCGGGTGGAGCACGACCCCCGCCGGGTGCGTCCGGAGAAGAGCGAGGTGATGCAGCTGATCTGCGACGCCTCACGAGCACGCGCGGCGCTCGGGTGGCAGCCCCGGGTCACGCTCGAAGAGGGGGTTGCGCGCACCGCCTCCTGGATCGCCGATCACCTCCCGGACTACAAACCAAACCTCTACAACGTGTAAGAGGCGCGCATGCGCAGGAGATTCAGATGCGGGCGGTGATCCTGGCGGGCGGACAGGGGACGCGGCTGCGTCCCTATACCACCGTACTTCCCAAGCCGCTGATGCCGGTCGGGGACATGCCGATCCTCGAGATCGTGCTCAGGCAGCTGAAGCGCGCCGGATTCAATCAGGTGACGCTCGCGGTCTCCTACCTCGGCGAGCTGATCCAAGCCTACTGCGGAGACGGTTCGCGCTTCGGACTCCGCATCGATTACTCGCGGGAGTTGCAGTCGCTCTCGACCGCGGGGCCCCTGCAGCTGATCCCCGGTCTTGACGACACGTTCCTAGTGATGAACGGCGACCTGCTCACCACTCTCGATTACCGGAAATTGTTCGACCATCACCGCGCGAGCGGTGCAGCCGCCACTATCGCAATGCACCGGCGCAGCGTCAAGATCGACTTCGGCGTCGTGGAGACCGGCGCCGGCGGCGAGCTCGAGCGCTACATCGAAAAGCCCGAGTATCACTATTCGGTGAGCATGGGGATCAACATCCTCGAGCCGGTCGCGCTCAGCCTGATCGCGTCCGGTGAGTCGCTCGGCATGCCCGACCTGATGCTACGCCTCAAAGAGGCCGGGCATCGCGTCGCGACCTATGAGGCCCCGTGCCGGTGGCTGGACATCGGGCGCGTGGACGACTACGCCAAGGCACAGGAAGAATTTGCCGAAGACGCGGAGATATTTCTCGGTGCCGGGGCATGACAGGAGTGCTCTGGATTACTGGCGTGTCGGGGTTTACCGGACGACATCTGGTGCAGTTCCTGCGCCAGTCCGGCGCATCGGTGCGGATCATCGGTGTCGACATCGACGTCAGTGCGGCCGCGGATCTTGACGCTGCGCATGCGATCGACCTGACCAATGCCGAGGCAGTGGCGGCGCTCGCCAGACGCGAGCCGCCCGACTGGGTCATTCACCTCGCGGGGTTGATGCCGCCGGCGGCGGAATCGGAAATGTGGCGGGCCAACGTCGGCGGCACGGTCGGTCTTCTTCTCGGCCTCCGCGAGGGGAGCCGCCGCTTGCGCATCGTGAGCATCGGCTCAGCGGCGGAGTATGCCCGGTGTGCGCCCAGTCCGCTCACCGAGACCGCCCCGTGTGGCGGCGCGTCCTTGTACGGCAACACCAAACTGGTACAGTCGCTCACGTGCCTGTGGTTGGCCGCCGAATGCCGCGTCGACGTGCTGATCGCGCGCACTTTCAACCTCATCGGTCCCGGATTACCGCGGCGCCTGATCGCCGGGTCACTCGTGCACCAGTTTCTCGCCGCTGCGGAGGAGGTCCATGTCGGAAACGTCCATACGGCACGCGATTTCATCGACGTGCGGGATGCGGTTCACGCGTACTGGCTGCTCGTCCAGCAGGGCGAGAGCGGTGGGATCTACAACGTGAGTTCGGATCATCCGGTCAGCGTGCAGGAGATGCTGGACATACTTTCCCGCGTTTCCGGACATTCGCCACGCATTCGGATCGACCCGTCGCGCGTTCGCGCCAACGATCCGGCCAGCGTCTACGGCGATTCGACGCGGCTGCGCGAGGCCACCCGGTGGGTCCCGACGATCTCCTTGGAGCAGTCGCTCCGCGACATGCTGGCGCAGGCATGACTCCGCTTCGCGTCTGCTTCGTCGGCCTGCAGTGTTATGACCTCCTTGCGCGCGCGCTGCACCCACGCCTTATCGGGGGGGCCGAGCGCCAACAGGTGTTTCTTGCGCGCAGCCTCGCGGCGAACGGCCACAAAGTCGCGTTCGTCACGTTCGACCACGGCCAAGACGATGGCGTCTGGCACGACGGCATCCAGATCTTCAAGGCGTATGCCGGGCACCAGGGATTGCGGGGTGTGCGATTCGTGCATCCGCGATGGACTGGGCTAGCCGGCGCGATGCGGCGAGCCGGAGCGGACATCTACCACCAGATGGGAGGCGACCTCCAGACCGGTCAGGCGGCGGCATGGTGTCGCTTGCGAGGGCGACGATTCGTGTTCTCCCTTGCGTCAGACGGCGACTGCGATCCGGCGCTCCCGCTTCTGCGAACCGCTAGGCAACGACTTTTCTATCGCTTCGGTCTGCGATACGCCGACGCCGCCGTCGCGCAGACGGAGAGCCAGCGGAAGCAGTTGTGGGCGGCTTTCGGCGCCGAGGCGACCGTGATCCGGAGTTGCACGCCCGATGTGGCGTTCGATCCCGCGGTCATTCAGGCGCGAGCACGCGACTCGCGGCCGCGCATTCTCTGGGTCGGCAGGCTCGCGCCGCTGAAGCGGCTCGAGATCCTTCTCGATCTCGCTGCCGCCAGACCCGATTGGGAGTTCCACGTGATCGGCAGCGGCGACCCGAATCAGGAGTACGTGCAGCGGCTTGAATCGCGCGCGAAGATGTTGTCGAACGTGTCGCTGCATCGCGGCGCCACGGACGAGCAGCTGCATGAAGCCTATCTACGTGCGCATGTGCTCGTCTGTACGTCGAGCATGGAAGGCGTTCCAACGACGTTCCTCGAGGCATGGGCGCGAGCTCTGCCGGTGGTTTCGACCGTAGACCCCGATGGAGTGATCGCGGCGCACCATCTGGGCGCAGCCACGACTCCCGAGCATCTCGCGCAGGCCATTGCCGGCGTTCTAGGCGAGGTCCGGAATGGGCTGCCGGAGCGCGTCAGAGCGCATTACGTGGCGACGCACACTGTCGAACCGTTTGTCGCCGCTCACGAACGGCTCTTCCGCGACGTCTTGAAACGCGGCCGCGCGTCGTCGGGACACGGTGTTTCGGAACGGGCGTCACCGGATTGATCTCCCCCCGACCGGGCAGTGTTCTACGGGCACTGGAGATCAGCTCTCAGCAGGCTGTAGGTTCAGCCATTTTTGCGCCCGGTTAAGCGCGCGACCAACCTGCAATTTCATCGTGTCGCGCAACGCGTCTTTGCCGTAGGGCGCCGGACTCAGGCCCATCTTCCGCATGCGGCCGTTGAGGTTGTAGATCATGCCGCGTTGCAACGAGGCGCGCGTCTTGAAGCCGTTGCTGAACGAGATCGATACGCGGTCGCCGTTCCTTATCCAGTGCGGGTCCGTCGTCGGAATATGGATACCGTACCCCGCCTTGAGCTCGAACACCGTGGCGCGTTCCTGGTACCGCTCGTGGAACACCATGTTGCGGTGGATCGCCGCGCCGGTAAAGTGCTTCTCCAGTTCGACCTCCGAGAGCACCTCCCGGTCCGACGCGCTGAACACGCTGATCGTCTTGCTGCCGCGGATCTGCAGCAGAAAATTGATCTCCTTATCCATGTGATACGGTGTGATCGACGAGGGCGAGGTCACGAAGATCGCGGCTTCGCGCTCGCACATGCCCGGCTCGAGCGGTTCCGACAGCGGCTCGATCTCGTCCAGGCACCGGTTGAGCACATCCAGGCACTCGGAATCTGCCTCCGCGCGCTTGAGCACCATCCACGAGCCGCACTCCTCGATGCGTCTGACGGTTTCCTCCGCGGACAGACCCGTGTAGGGGGTGTTCTCCCAGTCGGGAAGGCTCACCGGGATTTTTCCGGCGTTGTACTCGACAATGCCGGGAGGAAGCGTTCTGGCGAGCTCCGCCAGCCGGGGAAGCCGGAACAGCGGATGATCCGATAGATGGTGCCGGAAGAGAAACGGCTTGCGATTAAAATGGGTTCGGAACGTTTCCGGGTCGATGTCCAAGAAACGGCCCGCAGTGGCCGGCTCGCCGGCGCCGATGCCGCCCAAGGATAGTGCTTCCGCGCGATTTACGGGTTGCATGTCTTTGCCTCCTTCATTTCCGGGGATTTCCGTGCGTCCTAGAATCTGGAGCCTAGGCAGAGGAATGGGCTGTTGCCTCCGAAGACCTCATCAGAATCCGGCGAGTCGCCCACTGCAGGAGCGGCAAGCACGAGACCACGAGTTCGCCCAACGCACCTCGGCCGACGGTGAGGCTCTGGATTGTTTTCCGATCGTTCGAGAGCCGATTGACGAGGAAGTTGTCCGCGGTGGCGCAGGAATCCATCCAGCGCACGGCGGGCAGCGTCTGAAGCTGCCGGAGGCTGTCCATCTCGAGTATCGCCCCGGGAGAGAAATCCGCGAATTCCTCGTCATACGCCGTTTTGAATGCGAACGACCCCTCACCCGCGACGAAGGCACACCGACGTGCGATGGGAAGGCCGTCGAAATTGAGGCCGAGCATGAGCAAGCGCCCGCGACGAAAGGCGGAGGTCGCAATCTCCGTGAAATAGCGGCGATCGCTCTCCGAGGAGGCCAGTGCGCTGCCGCGCTGACCCTTCCAGCCGCTCGCCTCGACCCGCAGGAACTCGTCGATCCAGCGTCCGATGTCGTCCTCGGGTCGCATTGCGAGGTGCTCCACCCGGCCACGTTCGCTCAAGCGCCTCTCCTTGCGACGCAGCCTCCGGCGCAGGGCGCCCGGTACCGCGGACTCGGGAAGGGTGTCCTTTTCGTTTCGTTCGCGCCACAGACCACGCGTAAAAATATCGGTTATGCAAGTCCGCAACCCAAGTTCGTTGGACAGGTCGACCAGCAACTTGTGGAACCGCCCGTCTCCGGAGATGCACCTCAGTTCCAGCAATGATGCGTTTGCTCCGCCGGACCGGAGCCACTGAAACAACTCGACCATGCACTCCCTGGCGGCATCGGCGCGTACCAAGGGCGTGCACACGTAGCAGTGGGCGTGTTGCCACAGGCTTAGAACGGGCACCATGAGTTTTTTGTAGCGAGGGATCTGCTCCAGCGGAAACAACCCGCCCAGCTTTGCCGGAGCGTCCGGGTTGTGAGGGTCGTGGATCAGCACCAGAACGACATTGATATCCTTGTCGGCTCCGAATGCTTCCAGCGCTGGCAGCAACATCCAATGCTCGTAGAAGACGTTGGGTTCAAGGGCGGCTGCCGCCAGTTCTTCCCAGGCTGGGACGAAGCCCGACAGCGTCGACAGGTCGCGCACCACAACGACGGACATTCTGGCTCTGGCCTTTGCCGAGGCCGAATGAGGCGAACTGTCCGCTGGCATTGTCCGCAGAATGTGCGTCGTGCGAGTTGGATCCATAGCCGTAGGCTCAACTGCTGGTCTGCCGCGTCGCGCCGCGGCTGCTGGCGGGTACGCCAGTGGTCGGAGCGGCAGATCGACCTCGAGTCCGAAAGACAAGTTTCACCAGGCTCGCATCGGGTGACATGTCCAAGATCGTAGTAACGCCGGATGACGCGAATATTTCGTCCGGACTAGTGAAACCTTGATCCATTTGTCTCACCTGCCCTGGAAGCGAAGCCACCATTCGCCCTCGAGGCGACTGAGAAAGGCGCTCCCCTGATGGATGGCAGCGGCAACGTCAGCGTGGCGCGAGTGGATTAGCGTCCATGTACCATCGCACCGGAGCCAGCAATGCCGATCCGAAAGCTCCCGAACGTAGCGCGGGTCGAGGCGCCCCCGCACTGCGGCCGCGCCTTGTCGCCAGGCGTCGACCAGGAGTCGCTGCAGCACGCGGCCGAATGAGCCGTTGCGCGCCGCAACCTGGACGACTTCGCTGACGCCGCCCGCCCGCGCGTAATAGAGGTACCAGCCGATCAGCCGCCGCTCGCCCTCGAGCACGGCGCACGCACGCAGCTTTCCGTGACGCGTCTTTCGGGCCGACTGCTCGAGCAGCCAGGCGAGTGCTCGCGCATCATAGACCGGCTGCAGCGCGTTGCCGTCCATGACGTCGGGCAGATGGGCCAGCATCGCGGCCGCGTCCAGCGGGTCTTCCCTGAGCTCTACTTCTTCCCGATGGAGCCGGTTCGGGCGCAACCGAGCCGCCAGCGCATCCACCAGAGCGCCTAGCGGGCGCGCAGGAAGCGTCAACGCGGGAGGCAACGCGCCACGTTCCTCCAGAAGAGACAGTGCGTACCGGGCCGGCCGGAGCGGCCGTGTCCAGTGAAGGTTGTAGAGCAGTGGTGTTATCCCACCAAGCCCGGTCAGAATCTGCCGGGAAAGCTCGTTCGCTCCATCGGCGATGAAAAGATCCTGCGGCCCGGAAAGCGCCGCTCTTGCCAATTGCAGCGCTGTCAGACCATGGCGCCGGTTCGGGTCCACCATGAATTGGCAGCCCACCGCGACACGGATCGGTCGTCCGCGGAACGCCATCCGCCTCGGCACCACTCCCGCGAAGCCGGCCATGCGGCCATCTTCCTCGGCCACCCAGGAGGGTAGATCGAGGTCGCGCCACGGGTTGCTGAAGAGTATCTCCCGGAAATAGGCTTCACACGCAGCCGGTGAAGTCCAGCGCTGCTCCGGATATACCCGCTCGAAGAGCGCGGCGACAGCGGGGACATCGTCCTCGGCAAAGATGCGAATCGTTGCCATGGCAGCTCAACCGGTCGTCATCGACGACCGCGCTGCCGCGAAGCGGGTTTCACTACCGCACGCTGCCCGAACGGAGCACCGGTTCGGCGGAAACGGAATCCCGCGCTGAACCGATCGTGGGCGCGCGGTTCGTTTCGGCGCGTCCCGCCCGGGGTTCGGTGCCTCGGGGCTGGAGTTCCGGCTGGCTCGCTTCCTGCTCCCCTGCACCGTGATGGACTTCAAGGGAAGACAGCCGCGTCATTTGAGAGCCGGCCGCCGTTGTGCGTGAGGCGACCAGCCCTGCGATCCCCGCGAGCGTGCGCAAATCGTCGAGATCGATGTCGTCGATCTTGATTTTGAAACCGAAGCGCTGCTCGAGCTGTACCAGCAACTCCACCAGCTGAAGGGAGTCGAGGATGCCGGTTTCGAAAAGATCGGTGTCAGCGGACGGCACCTCGATGTGGAGACTCTCGACGAATAGAGCGCCGAGGCGCCGGATGATAGTGTTCGTGTCGATCACTGGGGTTCCCTCTCTAATTTTGCCCCGACCCCGCGCTCAGCATGCGGTCAGTGCTGGCGTCACGGGGCGACGGCGCCTCGACCTGTCCCTCGCGGGATTCGGCGACAAGGAACGCATTCTTCAACCGGGGACGGTCGATCTTGCCGTTGGCGTTCTTGGGTAGAGCCTCATGCCGCGCCCAGCGAGTCGGAAGCATGTAAGCAGGCAACAACCTCGCCAGGTCCTTTCGCAGATTCTCGACGGAGACCACGCTTTCCGACGCGAGGACGTACGCGCAGCAGATGAGCCATCCTTCGAAGCCATCGGATTGAATCGCGACCACCGCACTCTCCCGCAAGGCCGGAAGCGAGTGGAGCGCAGCCTCGATCTCACCCAATTCGATCCGGTAGCCTCGGCTCTTGATCTGCGTGTCGGCACGGCCCAGGAAATAGAGGAGGCCGTCGGCGCCGCGGCGCGCCAGATCGCCGGTCTTATAAATGCGATCGCGCGGACCCGCTCCGCCGGGACACGGGAGAAACACGCTGTCGGTCTTCTCCCGGTCGCACCAGTAACCCGGGCTCAATCCGGTGCCTCGGATATAGAGATCGCCGATGTCGCCGGTGGGAACGGGCTGCAGTCGCCCGTCCAGGACCAACAGCTCCTCGCCGTCGCATGCGTCGCCGATGGGGATGGGCCCGCGCTCGTCGCGCGGGCAACGCGGGACCGTATAGTAGCTGCTCGCGATGGTCGCTTCCGTGGGACCGTAAAGATTGGTGAAGCGTGCGTGCGGCAGACGCCGCATCCAGTGGATCAAGGTAGGCGTCGGGATCACCTCCCCGCACCACATCACCCGGCGCAAGCTTGGGAAGTCGTTTTGGGCGATCACATCGAACTTCGCCATGAGATTGAGGACGGAGGGTGCCGAGAACCACTGCGTGAGCCGGGCTTCGCGGATGAACTGTGCCAGCTTGTGCGGCAGGAGATTCAGCTCCTGAGGCACCAGATGCAGCTCCGCCCCCGCCCAAAGCGTGCCGAAGATGTCGAACGTCGAAAGATCGAAATGCAAGGGCGGGTGCTGGGAGGTGCGATCCGACGGGGCGGTGCCGAAGTATCTGTTCGCCCACCGGAGGAAATGCGCCACGCTCGCGTGGGTGATCATTACGCCCTTGGGGATTCCGGTGGAACCCGACGTAAACAGAATGTGCGCGACGTCGTCGTCGGTGTTGGCACAGGCAGGCGGCGTCGCCGGGCAGTCGGGGAGATCGTATAGGGTGAAGGCCGGCGCCGGGTCGGCTTCGGGCGGTGCGCCTTCGTCCAGCCATCCGATCATGGGCGGCTGCGCGAGCGTCGCAGCCGCGAGGGCGCCGCGCAGATTCTGGCTGACAGGGCCGGCGGCCAGTATGCAGCGGCAGTCGCTGACCTCAAGCACGCGCGCTTGCCGCGCTGCCGGGCTGGCGGGATCCAGCGGCACGTAGATCGCATCGGCTTTCAACGCGCCCAGGATGGCCACGATCGCCGTGGGCATCTTCGGCATCAGCAGACCGACCCGATCTCCGCGCCGGCACCCGGCTTCCCTCAACAGGTGGGCGAGCCGGTTGCTCGCCTCCTCGAGCTCCCCGTACTCGAGGTGCGTATTCTTGAATGCCAGAGCGGTCGTCTCGGGACGCGCTTGCGCTTGCGCCGTCACCCCTTGCTGCAAAAGCATGGTCATGCTGCGACGCAACGCGCGACGGCGCGCTCGAACACGACGCCGGTATGACGCATCTCTTCCACGCTCGCGGGCACGTCGAGAATGAAAGTGCGGTACCCGACGTCGACGTAGCGCGCCACTTCCTCCGCCACTCGATCGTAGCTTCCCACAAGAAAGGGGCAGACGGCCTTGTAGTTCTGGAACGGTACCAGCCAGTACGGGTTCTCCGCTCCCGCCTCGGTCTTTCCGAGCTCGGAGAGCTGCTGGTGCCATGACGAATCCGACACCTTCATCGCCAGCTGGTGGGTGAGCTGGCCCTTGCGGTCTTCCGGGTACCGTGCGCGGGCGACCGACCAGGCTTCCGCGTCTTCGGAGCGCGCGATGACGCCGATGCGGATGCCCCTAGCTGCGGGGTTCGCCGAAAGCGCGTCCGCGTACTCGGCCGGCGGCTTGGGATACTCGACGGCCGTGGCCTTCAGTTGCCGCGCCGCATCCATGCCCGCTTCCGAAGACCCCGAGACGAGCACGCCCGGCATCAACTCGGCCGGCAGCGGCGGCGTCAGCTTGAGGTTGGTCACCTTGTAGTATCGCCCTTCGAAGCTGACCGGATCCGCCGTTCGCAGGAGGCTTTGGATAACGGTGGTGTACTCGAGGAGCCGGGCATAACGCTCGTCGTGGGGCGTGAGGTCGTTCAACGCCAGCAAATCGTTCTTGAATCCCCCCGCCACCATGTTGAGATACAGGCGGCGGCCGTACAGATGCGCGAACGACGCGATCATCTTGGCCACGCTGTAGGGATGCATGTACGCCGGCTGAATCGCCACCAGGGGGCACAGACGCTCGGTGGACTCGACGATGATCTGCGAGACGAGCCAGGGATCCAGCTGGCTGTTGTCGGTAAATACGAGGGCGCCTTCGTGCCCGGCGCCTTCGCTGGCGCGCGCGAACTCCTGCAACTCTCGAATGCATCTCTCGGACTGAGCTTGCGCGGAAACAGGGCAGCTGGAGAAGATCTTCAAACCGTGATCGGAGGCTGGCATATCGACGAACGCCTGGGCGGTCATGTCCATGAAACACTCAATCTACGCGTCGGAAATTGCGGACCATGATCGCTGGAAGACTCCGGCGCTTGGTCCGTTTGGCTCATGGCGAACGAGCATCGGGCTTTGGATTGCGCTGGCAGCATGTATCACAGAAAACTGGAGAAAGCAGCAGACATCAAGCCGAGACGCAGTAGATCGTTCGGCGGATAAGGAGTGTAGTGATACGGCCACATAATGCCGTCGGATCGCTACAGAATTATCAAGCTACCTCGATAGAGGGTGGATACCTGACGCACTATCATGGTTTTGTATCTTGATATCATGGTTATCTCCTGCCCAGGACCGTGAGAGTCCTCGTCGCAGCCGTGCCAGCCGGAGTAAGGGAGCGACTCACGCCAAGGCACCAAGAAAGGATCGCGAGAGGAAGCAGCGCCGATCCCGAATGTACATAATCTGGTGCACTGCGGCGCGGTATTGGAGAAACAG
>QHUF01000406.1 GCA_003221075.1 Gemmatimonadota bacterium | reverse complement strand
CGTGCGCGTGTTGGGAGACGGTTCGCACCAAATTGCGGACACAGGGTCGTATCGCGTGTACGTGTACGCCGTCGATCGCCGACCGGAGCAGATCCCGGCCGTGGTCGCAATCGGCGACACCGTTTCAGGGGAACAGATCGAGCTGCCGGGTGACATCGACGAATTCACCTTCTCCGGGACCGCCGGCGAGGAGATCAACGCGTTCTTCCAAGCCGAGGACGGATCGCAGGGGACGTGGCTTCAGCTCGATGTCCTCCAATCGGGCGGAACGGTGCTCCACAGCGTCCAGAGTGTCGGGACGGATACGAGCCTGTTCCGCCAAGCCACGGGCGCGTTCGTGCTTCCGAGCACCGGCACTTACCGCGTCCGCGTACAAGCACCACCCCAGTACCAGGATCATAGTCGCGGGCCGTATCGATTCTTCTTATATCGGATCAATCGCGCGCCGGAGCACGCGCCTGCGACGCTCGCCTTGGGCGACAGTATCACGGGAGAGACCATCGATCTCCCTGGCGACATCGACGAATTCACCTTCAGGTCTCCCCAGAAGACGCTAGCCGGTTTCGCGCTTGCGCGCACAGGCACTGTGCTCGTGCCGTGGGAGCAGTGCTTGCATTTCACGCTTGTGGCTGACGACGGTCACCAGATCATGGGTGCGGGTGTGCCGGCGTATTGCGGCACAACCACCGAAAACTTTTTAGGCACGGGACCAGTCGCCGTTCCTGCAGGCGTGCATACCCTGCGCGTGCAGGGCGTTGCGAGTACCGGCGCGGGCTACGTCGGACCTTACCGCCTTGTGGCATTCCTCCTCGACTCGCTGCCGGAGAGCACTGTCGGCAGCATCGCGGTCGGGGATACAGTTAACGGTGAAGCGATCGACCGCCCAGGCGACTATGACGTGTTCACGTTTTCGGGACGAAAAGGCCAGCACATCGATGTACACATCCAGGGTCTCGCGACGGGACTCGATTCGAGCCGGTACTGGTTCTCAGCTGCCCTCAGCGGCCCAGCGCAGGGCTTAGGGTGGGTGAGCTCCCCGGCCTCGTCCGCGAGCCTGGACGCGCATCGGACGGGCCGCATCGACCTGCTGGCGACCGGGATCTATCGCCTGACGGTCAGTTCCGGACACGGCGGGACGCTGCTCGATGAGGTCGGGTCCTATCGCTTCTCCATCATGAACGTCCCGGCGGGTCCCGAAACCGCAGCGGTGGGTCTCGCGGTCGGTGACTCCGTCACGGCAGAACGCATGGACAGTCCCGAGGACGTCGACGAGTTCGTCTTGACCGGGAGTCCGGCTCAAGAAGTTGCGGTGTTCTTACACGCCGGTGAGACACAAGGAATGGTCGTCGAGGTGTACGACACAACCACGGGCGACATCATCGGCGGAACGCCGAGCTATATCGCGCTCGAGTCCACGGGCCGTTTCCGCCTTCCCGCTTCCGGCGTCGCAGGCAGTCATCGTTGGGGACACGGTCGAGGGGGAGGCGATCGATCCACGTGGGGACATCGATGAGTTCACGGTGACCGGCACGCAAGGACAAAGCTTGATCGCCTACCTGCAGACACCACAAGGCTCCCAATATCCAGGGCTCGTACTGCAGGTGATCGACACGACGTCCGGTGCCGTTCTGGGGTCAGTAGCCAGCTTGAACCCGACGCCGACTCTCGAGGACCAGTCTACGGGATCGATCGTTCTGCCGTATTCCGGCGCCTACACCATCCGTGTGGAAGGCGCGTCGGATCGCAATGGCGCCGGTGCCTATCGCTTCAAGATCGTCCTGCAATAGCCTCGGCCTTCTCCTTCTTCAGCGGCTCTCGCTTCCCGAGCGACCGCTCGATCTCGCGCGTGATGTGCATCGAGCAGAACTTCGGCCCACACATCGCGCAAAACTCCGCGCTCTTGAAGTACTCGGCCGGCAACGCCTCGTCGTGCAGCTCGCGCGCCCGCGCGGGATCGAGCGCGAGGCGGAACTGCTCGTTCCAGTCGAACGCATAACGCGCCCGTGAGAGCGCGTCGTCGCGTTCGGTCGCGCCAGGCCGGCGGCGCGCGATGTTGGCGGCGTGGGCCGCGATCTTGTACGCGATCACGCCCTCGCGGACTTCCTCTGCATTCGGCAGGCCGAGATGCTCTTTGCGTGTCACGTAGCAGAGCATGTCCGCGCCGAACCAGCCGATCATCGCCGCGCCGATGGCTGAGGTGATGTGGTCGTAACCCGGCGCGACATCGGTGACGAGCGGTCCCAGCGTGTAGAACGGCGCCTCGTGGCACAGCTCCTTCTCGAGCCGGACGTTGACTTCGATCTGATGCATCGGGATGTGGCCCGGCCCCTCGATCATCACCTGCACGTCTCGCTTCCAGGCACGCTCCGTCAATTCGCCCAACACGGTGAGCTCGGCGAGCTGCGCCTTGTCGGTCGCATCCGCAATCGAGCCGGGACGCAGCCCGTCGCCGAGTGAGAGCGTCACGTCGTACTCGCGCGCGATGTCGAGCAGCCGGTCATAGTGCTCGTACAAGGGATTCTGCTTCCCGTGTTGCGTCATCCAGTAGGCCATCAGCGACCCGCCCCGACTCACGATGCCGGTGACGCGACCCAGCGCGAGACCGACGTGCTCGCGCAGAATGCCGGCATGCACGGTGACGTAATCGACGCCCTGTTTCGCCTGATGCTCGATGTTGTCCAGAATGTCATCGGCGGTCAGGCGCGTGATGTCGCCCGCGATCTGGATGGCCTGGTAAATCGGCACCGTGCCAATCGGCACCGGCGAGGCCGCGATAATCGCCTCGCGAATCGCATCGATGTTGCCGCCGGTCGACAGATCCATCACCGTGTCGGCGCCGTAGTGGACGGCGTGGTGCAGCTTCTCGAGCTCGCCCTCGATGTCGGACTCGACCGCCGAGTTGCCGATGTTGGCGTTGATTTTGACGCTGGAGACTTTGCCGATCGCCATCGGATCGAGCCGCTGCTTCAAATGATTCACGTTGGCCGGAATGATGAGCCGGCCAATCGCGACTTCGTCGCGAATCGTCTCCGGCGGGAGTCCCTCCCGCTCGGCGACGCGCCGCATCTCGGGAGTGACGGTGCCCTGACGGGCGAAAAACATCTGGGTGCAGCAGGTCATGCGGAGCTCCCTTCGCCGGTACGAACCGGATCAGGTTCTAAGGGTGTGATCTCAGCCTGCGACGTTCGCAGGCACCCCTGCAGTTGTGGAATCTAGCTGGTTTTAGACTTCGCGCGGGCGAGGCGGTCCGTACCGCTCGGTGGGTTTGTGGGTTTTCTCCCATTCCGCCTTGTACGCGAACGGGTCGAGCCCGCTGGGCTGGTCGAGGGCGAGGATGCCATCCAGGTGATCGAGCTCGTGTTGGAGCAGCTCGGCCATCGGCCCCTCGAGATCCATCGTCACGATCTTGCCCTTCAGGTCGGTGTAGCGAAGCGTCGCCTTGTACGCGCGCGTCACGCGAACCAGCAAGCTGGGGAACGAGAAGCAGTCGTCCCACACCTGGAAGTCGTCGGCGCCGACATCCGTGATTTCCGGATTGATCATCGTGGCGCGGAATTTTCCGACCTCCACCAGAACGACGCGCACCGGTGCGCCGATCTGTGGCGCGGCCAGCGCACGGCCCATGTTGTATTTCTTGCGTGCGGTGCGCAGCGTGTCGCGGAGATCATCGGACAAGAGCCGCACCGCCGGCGATTTGGGATCTTCCACCGGAGTGCAGCGAACCCGCAGGATCGGGTCGCCAAGTTGGCGAATGCGTCGAGCTGTCATGTGAGCGCGCCAAAATTGCCCCTTTCCGCCCCGCATGCAACCACCTCTAGCCAACTGGCCACCTGAGCGCATAGAGTCATAACCCCTGTGAGCTTAGCGGGCGTCGTGCTGGCGGCTGGCCGGTCGGCCCGGATGGGCTCTCCTAAAGCCCTCCTGGATTTCTTGGGCCTCCCGTTCGTCGTCCGAATCCTGGAGGCATTGGAAGCTCTCGAGGTCAAAACGCGAGTCGTCGTCCTCGGGCCCGACGCCCCCCGCATCCAGCCCCTTTTTGCAGGCCACGACTGCATGATCGTAGAGAATCCCGAGCCTGAAACCGGCCCTATCGCCTCGCTCCGAGGGGCGCTGCGCGCGTTGCAGCCGCTCCAACCCCGCGCGGTGCTCGTTTGGCCCGTCGATCTGCCACATGTCCGCGTAACTACGGTCGAGCGTATCCTCGAGACGCACCGCCGAACCGGCGCCCCCGCGGTCGTCCCGACGTTTGCAGATCGGCGGGGTCACCCTGTGATCTGG
>QHUF01000405.1 GCA_003221075.1 Gemmatimonadota bacterium | reverse complement strand
GTCACAGCCAGCCGGCACATGCGCGACCAGCGCCGTGACGCGCGAGTCGAGTCCGGCGACCGCGAATCCCTGCTGTCCGCCCATACTCGTCCCCATGATGACGAGAGTTCGGCCGTCCCAATCCGGCCGGCTGGCGAGATACTCCGTGGCGCGGTAGTCGCCGAGGTACATCGAGAGAAAGTAGCTCTCATCCCGGCTGTCCCGCCCGATGAGGCGGTAATCCTTGATCAACTGCGGCAGCGCGTCGTAGAACGCCTGCGGCATGTCGGAGCTGGGGCCTTGGGCCTGGCGAGCTGGCCGTAGACATGCGCGCCGCCGACGTTGTTCATCTTGATCGTGAAGTAGTCGACCCCATCGCGGCCACTCTCGTGCGGCGTCAGCTCGGGCTCGACGGGAACGGAGTCGAGGCGGCGCAGTTGCGTCGCCCAGAAGTCGTCGAAGTCGGACGGCCGCGGTGCGGAGGGCCGGATCTCGAGCGGCGCCACCGCCGCGCCGAGCAAGACCCTGCCCACTTCGGATTTGCTGGCGCCGTGAAAGGCCGCCTCCGGCGTCCCCGCCGGCGGCCTCACTTCGACGAGCACCATGCCCGGGCGCTCGAGTGACGTCTCGATCGTCGCACGCCCCCCCCCCGTCGTGAGGTCCAGCGTTCCCGTACCGATCACGGCGAGGCCGTCCCGCTTGACGGTGTAGGTGTACGTTCCAGCGGCGCTCTGTCCGGGGACGACGGAGACGTGCCAACCGATGCGCTCGCGAACCGCGTAGGTGCCATTCGCGTGGTATGGCGTGAAGGCGAGCTGCACCGCGGCGATCAGCAGGTGCATCGCGGTCACGGAACGAACAACGCGAGATCGATCGCGTCGGCCATGAGTCGGTACCCCGCTTCGTTGGGGTGGAGGTGGTCGCCCGAGTCGGCGGACGGCAAGAGCCGGGTGGGCTGGTCGGGATCGCGCAAGATTGCCTCGAAGTCGATCACCGCGTCAAACGCGCCACTCTGTCTGATCCAGTCGTTGACGGTTCGCCGTGCCGCCTCGCGCTTCTCGCCGTCGTACTGCGAGCCGCCGAACGGTGGCAGCGTGGCGCCGTAAATCCTGAGCCCGCGGGCGTGGACGCGGTCGATGATTTCGCGGTACGCGGCGACGAGTCCCTGTGCGACAGCGGCTGCTGTCCCAGGCTGCCGCGCGCCGCCGACGTCGTTGATACCTTCGAGCAGAATCACCCAGCGCGCCCCCTGCAGTGCCAGTACGTCACGGTCCAGCCGCGACAGCGCGGTGGGGCCGAGGCCGCCCGTCAGCACGGCGTTGCCGCCGATCCCCGCGTTGAGCACCGCGACGTTGCGGGTCCGCGGATCTGCCTGCAAGCGGCGGGCGAGGTTGTCAGGCCAGCGATCGTTGCGATTGGTTCCGGAGCCGCGGCCGTCGGTGATCGAGTTGCCAAGCGTGACTACGGCCGCGCCATTCGCCTCCACATCCAGTCCCGTCAGCAGGTACCAGTGATCAGTGGTCACGGCTTCGGGCAAATCGGATGCGGTCACCCAGTTGCCGGTCTGCAGATAGGAAGTAGTTCGAGAGCCGGGATGTCCCGTCAACGCAGCGGGCGCAGTACGGATCTGGAGGGTGACGGTGAGGTCGCTCAAGGGCGCCACCTGATACGCGAGGGGGTCGGAGGTCGCAGCAGCCCCTGCCGGGATGAGCAGCGAGTCCATGCCGGCGAACGTGAGCTTACGGTCAGCGGCGGTGTCGATCGCCGACGCGCCGCGCGAACGGGCGATGTGCGCCGCCGTGATGGTGAGTGGCGCATCACCGAACGCGTTCGAGCAATGCAGTCGAATCACGGGCCCGCCGATCGAGACATGAAACACCTGCCGCAGCGTGCTGCCGGTGAGCCCGGGCGCGGGCGGCATGTTGCGCGGCTCCACGAGCTGCGGCGATGCGGTCCAAGTGCCGAGCCAGTGTGGCGCGGGAGCGGGGGTTGAGGCTCGTGGCCGAGCACATGTTGTAAACGCCGACGCCAGCGCCAGTGCGGCGACGAGGCGGCGGCCGAAAGCGAGAGGCATACCGTCAGGGCGCGCGCACGGACGGGTTCGCGATGAACGCTCGCAACACCACGTACGCGCGGTGTGGGTTGTTGCGCTGCAAGCCCGATCGGATCCAAGTCTCGTGGTACCAGCGGTCGAAGGGTGGGTATTCGGCGCGTGCGAACTCCACCTCGAGCTGCTCGAGCGGCGTCAGCGCTGCGCGAACCTGCCGCCACATCGCTATCGAATCCGTCGCCGCGAGCGCGTCCGCCAGCAGCAACGCGCTTTGCGTCTGGCGTTCGTCGATGCGCAGGCCAAGACCGGCGTCAACGGAGAAGAACTGCTGCTGCGCCGCCGTCATCGTCGATTCCGCTTGCGCTGCGGCGCTCAGCGCGCTGTCGAGCCCGACGAGGCGATCCCGCAGCACGGCCAGCGTGTCAGGGTTGAACGCCGCGAATGGTTGGCCGGTCACTCGGCG
>QHUF01000404.1 GCA_003221075.1 Gemmatimonadota bacterium | reverse complement strand
CGACGCCATTTCGCAGCCACATGGCCGCGGAGATTCCCGACTTCCGGCCGCAGGACCATCTCGACGCCAAGCGCGCGAAGCGCCTGGATCGGTTTTCCCAGCTCGCCGTGACGAGCGCCCGCTTGGCGCTCGCCGATGCCGAGATCGCACCGCGCGCCGAGGACCCCGACCGCGCCGGCACGATGATGGGGTCGGCATTGGGCGGCGTCTCGTTCGCCGAGTCCCAG
>QHUF01000403.1 GCA_003221075.1 Gemmatimonadota bacterium | reverse complement strand
CGCCATCGAGTTCGGGTTCACCGGTCCCAACGCGACGAACGCGATGAGTTGTGCGTCGGGGACCATTGCGGTCGGCGAGGCATTCCACGTCGTGCGCGACGGGCGCGCGGACATCATGCTCGCCGGTGGCGCCGAGGCGCCGCTCGCACCGCTCACATTCGCGGCGTTCAGCATCATCCGCGCCATGAGCACCCGCAATGACGATCCCGCCCGTGCGTCGCGCCCCTTCGACGCGAGCCGCGACGGCTTCGTCATGGGCGAGGGCGCCGCGGTCCTCGTCCTCGAAGAGCGCAGCCGCGCGATCGCGCGCGGCGCCAGGATTTATGCCGAGGTCGTCGGTCATGCGTACACCAACGATGCCTATCACATGACCGCGCCGCGTCCGGACGGTCGTCAGGCCGCCCGCGCCATGCAGCTCGCACTCGCCGACGGCGATGTCGTACCGACCGACGTCGGCTATATCAACGCGCACGGCTCGTCCACGCCCCTCAACGATCCGACGGAGATGTCGGCGATCAAGCAGGTATTCGGCGATCACGCCTACCGGCTGATCGTCAGCGGGACGAAGGGCTATTACGGCCACGCGCTTGGCGCGAGCGGTGCGATCGAGGCGGCGATCTGTGCCCTCGCGCTCTCGCGAGGCTGGCTGCCGCCAACGATCAATCTTGAACGCCCGGATCCGCGGTGCGACCTGGATTGCCTCCCTGGAGGCGGCCGGACGGCTTCTCCTGCGGCGGTCGTTTCAAATTCTTTCGGGTTTGGAGGAATCAACGCCGCCCTGGTGTTGCGGCCTGACAGCGGCAACCGGTAGATTGGCCCGGCTTTCAACCCGAGGTCACACGTGAATTACCGGACTCTCCGGGCTCCCGCGGCGGAATTCATCGGAACCGCGCTCTTCGTCCTGGTCGGCGCAGGCAGTGTCATCGCAAACATGGGCGGTGCTGCCGGCCTCAGCATCGCGCTGGCCCATGGCGTCGGACTCGCCGTCATCGTCACGATCATGATGCCTATCTCGGGTGGCCACATCAACCCGGCGGTGAGCTTCGGATTGTGGGTCGGCAAGCAGATCGACGCCGTCACGCTGGGGAAGTACGTCCTCGCGCAGCTCCTCGGAGCGATCGTCGGCGCGCTGCTGATCAAGGCGATCTTCCCCGCCTCGGCGGTACGCATGACGTCGCTGGGAGCTCCGCAGGTGTCAGGGTCCATGGGACTCGTCGGCGCGATCGCGCTGGAAGCGCTGTTCACATTCTTCCTCGTCAGCGCGGTCTACGGGACAGCCGTCTCGCCGCAAGCGCAGCGCGTCGCGGGATTCGCGATCGGTCTCGTGGTGCTGGTGTGCGCGCTGGGTGGCGGCGGAGCGCTCACGGGCGCCGTGATGAATCCCGCCCGCGCGTTTGGTCCCGCGCTCGTGGCGTGGGACTGGCACGCGCAGGCCGTCTACTGGATTGGTCCGCTGCTCGGTGCGGCGGCCGCCGCTGGGGCGTGGCGGTATCTGCTGCTGCCACCGGGTACGACTGACCTGAGATAGCCTCGGGGTCAGGGTAGGGGCGCAGCATGCTGCGCCCCTACATTTGTTCTGCCAGATCCGGCGCAAAATAGGTGA
>QHUF01000368.1 GCA_003221075.1 Gemmatimonadota bacterium | reverse complement strand
GACTTGCTCGACAGTCGGGTAGACGCTGGACGTGTGGACGAGTCGCGCGACCTGATCCTGGATGCGCTTCACGAAGTCGGGGTGGGAATGACCGATCCCCGCGGTCAAAATGCCGCCGAAGAAATCGAGATACTCCCGGCCGTCCAGATCCTTCACGGTCGAGCCATGCGCCTCGGTGATGACGACGGGCTCGGCGTAGTAGTTGGCGACACAGGGGAACAGGAATTCTTTGTGCTTTTGGCGTACGGTCTGCGAATCCATCAGTGTGTTGGCTCCCGTTTCAAGAATTGGCCGCGGCCGATTGTGCCGACGAATTCTCCATCGCGTGCCTGCACCTTCCCACGCACCGTGACGACGGAGGCGCGGCCCTTCTGCTCCCAGCCCTCGTACGCGTTGTAATCGACGTTCGAGTAGCTGCATTCCTTCGAAAACGTGCCACGATAGCTCGGGTCGTACACGACGAGATCGGCGTCGCTGCCGAGCTGGATCGCGCCCTTCCGGGGATAGAGCCCGAACAGCTTGGCCGCCTGTGTCGAGCACGCGTCCACCATCGCCTGCAGCCCCAGTCGCCCGGCGGCGACGCCGCAGGTGTGGACCAGGTCGACCCGTTCCTGGATCGAAGGGATCCCGTTGGGGATTTTTGTGAACGCGTCCACACCCATTTTCTTCTGATCGGCGAAGCGGAATGGCGCATGATCGGTGGCGATCGTGCTGATCTGCCGCGTCTTGATGCCGTTCCACAGGACGTCCTGGTTCGCTTTGGCGCGCAGCGGTGGCGACATCACGTACTTGGCGCCTTCGAACTGACCCCGCTCGACATAGGTATCGTCCAGCACGAAGTGCGGGATGACCGATTCGACCCAGACGTTCACACCGCGCTGGCGGGCCGCCAGTGCTTCCCGCAGGGCGTCGGCGCAAGATGTGTGGACGATGTAGACGTGTGTGCCGAGCAGCTCGGCGAACGTGCAGAGATGGTGGACGCCGTCCGCCTCGACGATGGGCGGACGCGACGGGCCATGCCACTCGGGGCCGGTCTTGCCGGCGGCGAGCAGCGATTTCTGGAGCGCGTCGATCGCGTCCGCGTTCTCGCAGTGCGCGGTCACGATGACGCCGAGGTCCTTCGCAAACTTCATGGCGGCAAAGAGGTGCTCGTCGGAGAGATTCAGGGCACCCTTGTAGGCGAGAAAGACTTTGAAGGACGCGACCCCAGCTTTCACGATCTCGCGAAACTGATCGCGGATGTGCTCCTCGAACCGCACCACCGACATGTGAAACGTGTAGTCTACCGCGGCAAGCTTCTGGGCCTTCGACCGCCACAGCTCAAACGCCTCGATCGGCTGATCTTCCGCCCCGGGGCAAATCATTTCGATCAATGTCGTCGTTCCACCCACGAGGGCCGCCTTGCTCGCCGACTCATAATCATCCGCGGCGTAGGTGCCCATGAACGGCAGGTAGATGTGGACGTGCGGGTCGACAAATCCCGGAAAGACGCACTTGCCCCGCGCGTCGATGATCTCGGCTCCCGGCGCCACGAGCTTCGCATCGATGTGCGGCTCGATCCGCGTGATCGTCTCGTTTTCGGCATAGATGTCGCCCGTGAAGTCTTCCGTGGGCGTGATGATCCGGCCATCGCGAATCCGGAGCGCCATTTAGGAATCCAGCGATGGACGGTGCGCAGATAGTCCTCGTAGGGTTGGCCGAATACGCGACGCAGATGAGGCTCCTCGTAGAGAATTACCAGCAGATGCGTGACAATGAGGACCACAAACGCGTAGAGGACCAACCAGCCAGACCACAAGACCATCGCAGCACCCAGCATGGCCACGACGGCACCGATGTATATCGGATTTCGCACGAACCGGTACGGGCCAGCGACTACGAGCCGGCGCGGTGGATCAAACGGCGCGGCCGTTCCCTTCCCGACGAATGCAAACGTGACGAGGCACCACCCAACCAGCGCGAATCCCACGATCACAAGTCCCATGCCGGCGAGCTCGGACCAACTGGGCGAACCGCTCCATTTGTAGCCGCTTCCGCTGAGAATACGTTGCGGTATGACCACGAGGAAGAAAGCGACGAAGAGCGTCGCATACGTCAACGCGCGCAGCAGGATCAGCATTCAGGGTAACTGCTTGACCATGTCGTCGTACGTCTCGGGGCGGCGGTCACGGAAGAACTGCCAGGTGCGCCGGACTTCCTCGATCATGTCGAGATTCATCTCCGCGACGACGAGCTCGTCCTTGTCCTCGGTGCCTTGCGCGAGGAAGTTGCCGCGCGGGTCGACGAAGTAGCTCGAGCCATAGAACTGCCCGACGTTCCACGGGGCCTCGACCCCGACCCGATTGATGCAGCCCATGAAGTAACCGTTCGCCACGGCATGGGCCGGCTGTTCCAGCTTCCACAGGTATTGCGAGAGGCCCTTTACCGTCGCCGACGGATTGAAGACGATTTCCGCACCGTGCAGGCCGAGGAGTCGCGCGCCCTCGGGGAAATGGCGGTCATAGCAGATGTAAACCCCTACGCCCGCGTACCGTGTCTTGAAGACGGGGTAGCCGAGGTTGCCGGGCTTGAAGAAGAACTTCTCCCAGAAGCCGGCGGTATGCGGGATGTGGTTCTTGCGGTACTTG
>QHUF01000114.1 GCA_003221075.1 Gemmatimonadota bacterium | reverse complement strand
TCCTTCTCGTCCTTATTCAGCGCCCATTGATCCCAGAAATTGAAGATCACGAGCAGAATACCGTTGATCGTGAGCCACTGGGGCCAAAGGTGTAGCGTCCAGTCGAAGGGGACGCCTTTCAGATAGCCGAGCAGCAGAGGGGGGTCGCCGAGGGGCGTGAGCAGGCCGCCGCAGTTGGCGACGATAAAGATGAAGAAGATGACGATGTGGGCGACGCGTTTGCGGGGCTTGTTGGCGCGGAGCAGCGGCCGGATCAACAAGACCGAGGCGCCGGTGGTGCCAAGCAGGTTCGCGAGCACAGCGCCGATGCCCAGCATGCCGGTGTTGACGAGCGGCGTGCCCGCGAGCGAGCCCTGAATGTGAATTCCGCCCGTGACGACGAAGAGCGCACCGATGACGACGATGAACCCGATGTACTCGTGGAACTTCTCGTGCAGCAGCTCGGGAGCGTGGATGCCCAGGTACGCGAGGATCGGTGCCGACACGAGCAGCGCCACGAGCGCCTTGTTGCGGTTGTGATGCCACCAGTGCGGCGCGGCGAGCGGCGCGAGCGCGATCGCGAGCAGCAGCGCCACGAAGGGCAGGGCAGTGACGAGCGGAAGCTCACCGGCGAGCATAAGTTGGACCCATGCTGCTGATAGTGTTGGCGCTTGCGCAAGTCCCCCAAGGCACGATTGAACTGCAGCCGGGCATGATCATCACGCAATCGGCGAAAGTGGTGCCCAAGACCTACCGCCTCACCGGTGCTCCGATCATCGTGCGGGGCGACAACATCACGGTCGACTTCCGCGGCGCGACGCTCGAGGGGATCGACCCCCAGACGGATCCCGATCAGGCCCGCGACACCGCCATCGTCATCGACGGGGGCAGCAACATCCGCATCGTCAAAGCCCGTATCCATGGATACAAAGTCGGTATCCTGGCGCGCGGCACACGGCGGCTTACCCTGCGGGACAACGATCTCAGCAACAACTGGAAGCCTCGGCTTTTCAGTCTGGTCGAGCACGAGAGCCTGGTCGACTGGCTCTCATTTCATCACAACGAAAAGGATGAGTGGCTCAGGTTCGGGGCCGCGATCTATCTGCAGGACGTCAAAGGCGCGGAAATGCGCGGGAACAGCGCGGTCGGTGGCATGAATGGATTGCTGCTCGTGCGAACCAACGGCGCCATGATTCGCGACAACACCTTCTCGTTCAACTCGGGACTCGGCATCGGTCTGTATCGCTCGTCGGACGACACGATCATCCACAACGAGCTCGATTACAACGTCCGCGGCTACAGTCACAAGTTCTACTCGCGCGGTCAGGATTCCGCCGATCTCCTGTTGTTCGAGCAGAGCTCACGCAACCTCGTCGCGCTCAATTCGCTGACACACGGCGGTGACGGCGTTTTCCTGTGGGCGGGCCAGACGACGATGGACTCGGGAACGGCTGGCGCGAACGACAACCTCTTCTACGGCAACGACGTCAGCTATGCGACGGCGAACGGCGTCGAGGCCACCTTCGGCCGCAACGAGATCATCGCGAACCGCGCCTGGGGCAGCGAGTACGGCGTGTGGGGCGGCTACAGCTTCCAGACCGAAATCGTGGGGAATGATTTCCGCGGCAACCGCACCGGCGTCGCCATCGAGCATGGCCAGGACAATGTCATCGCCAACAACCGCTTCGATCGCGACTCGACCGCGATCCGGTTGTGGGCGGATTCGATCGAACCCTCCGACTGGGGCTATCCGAGGCATCACGACACGAGGAGTCGCGATTACCGGATCGGCGGCAATGAGTTCGCAGGAAATCGGACGATGCTTCAGATGCGCAACACGACGGGTGTGGATACGCTCGCGGTCATTAGTCGCCCTGTGCCGCCGCCTTATCTCGCCGCCCTTCGCCGCCCTTCGCCGCCCTTAGCAGGTCGTGATCGCTCGGCGATCGTCGTCGACGAATGGGGACCGTACAACTGGGAATCGCCCAAACTCTGGCCGGTCGACTCCACCCGCGCGGTTCCATTGCGCCTCGTGACGCTCGGTCCCGCCGGTCGCTGGCGACTCGTTTCACTTCGTGGGGTCGCGACGCTGTCGCGCGCGGTAGGGCGAATCGGCGATACGATCGGCGTCGTGCCGCGTCGTGATTCGACAGGCGATTGGGAAATTATGCTCGAATCCGGAGGCACGCGCTTCAGCTACGCTCGGTTCGAGCCGCGAATCGATTGGAGCGTGCGGTTCTCGGACTCGTCAGGGGTCACGAGCCCTGCGGCCACGCCGCGGGGTTTACCGAGGCTCGATTTCATGTGGTACCGTCCACCGGCTGCGTACAAGGACCTGCCGCAAAGGCACTGGTCGCTGGAGGCCACCGGGACGGTGGTGCTCCCGCCCGGCACCTACTCACTTCGCACGATCAGTGATAACGCCGTTCGCGTCTGGATCGACGGTACGCTCGCGATCGACGCTTGGACGGCGCACGAATCGCAGGTCGACTACGCGCCACTCACGGCGGGGAAGCACGATCTGCGCGTCGAGTATCGGCAGGTAGATGGCTGGGTCGAGCTGCGGCTGGACATCATTCGCGGGTCAGAGCGGAGCGCTGGATCCCCAGGGCCACACTAGCCTCCTGCACCACCTTGTGCCCGATCGCGAGCGGCTCGGGCTCGGCGTACTCGATCTCTCCCTCAAACACGACGATCGTATGCCAGTCACCGGACAGCGCTGACCACCACCGCAGTCCCGCAAACCCTTCCTTATAGAGGGCGGCCGCCACGCGCTGAGTCTTTGCGAAGTCCCGGCTCGCCAAGACATCCGGTCTGATGTCGTGCTTCACGAGGACAGCGGGATCGCACAGGTCGGCGAGCTTGAGCTTCCCCAGCCGGCATTCGACGAGTGCCAACGGCTTTCCGGATTCGATCAAGTCTTTGCGATCGATCTTCTGGCCGCGGAAGCGCTGCAGCTTCTCAGCGACGGCATGCACCGCGGTCTCGGCGAGGTAGACGACGAGCTTGTCGTCCACGTCGAAGCGGCCGGCACCCTGGTGGGGATAGATGTAGCTGGGAGAGAACGGCTCGCCGGGCTTCGCGCCGGGGTCCCACGGAAATACCCGCCAACCCATCAGGCGAAGGCGCCGGCCCTTTCGGCCTCGATCGCGCGGACGACTTCGGAGAGCCGCCCCTGCCGGATCACGTCGATCGGGCGGCGCTCGCCGAGGTGCGCGTTGAGGCCGCGCAGCCACTTGGGGATGGATGCGAGCTCGAGAAATCCTTCCAGCAGCGACACCACGGCGTCCAAGCCGATGAGCTGCTCCCAGTTCTGGGGCGCGGGCGCTTCGCCGCGCTTCCACCGCACCACGGCGCTGCGGTGCACACCCAGACTGCGCGCCAGGTCGGCATCGTCCGGGAAGGCGACTTTGGCGACGTGGTAGCGCTGCTTGATCAGGGACTTGTTCGCTCGAACGCGTCTGGCCATTCACGCAACAGTAATGTTGCGCGGTCTACCGGGCAAGGGCCGAGCGGATGAGTGCTGCTCGAGGATCTGGCCCATTGTGACTTTTGGCGCGAAAAGCTGTCGAACTGCGGAACTCCGACCTGGGCCACGAGTACGACCCCCGAGAGAGGATTGCCACGCTTGGGCGTTCAACGGCGCGGCCAGGACGGCCGTAAGGAATGCTGCAAAGAGAGGTCTCATGTTAACCCACACGCGTAGGTCACAGGAAAGGTCGCTCCTCATGAAGGAGTTTCTGGCCCAGCGCCTCGATGCCGCCCGCGACCTTTATTTATTGGCGTTGGCCCTCGGAGAACGCGGCCCCCACCAATTCGGCAGGCTCCTCCAGGAAGCCCGGCTGCACTTCATTTATGTGATCGAGGAAGCGCGCGTCGCGGGGCTCGATACGATCGACATTCAGAACATGCTCGCGAGGCAGGGCATAGACCTCGTCGATACGATCCGGCCCGATTTGCTCGAGCGACTGAACGAGATGCTGCGCACGCACGCCTATCCCCGCTAGAGACGCGCCGGCGGGATAGATTCCCGCCATGCAGCACGAGGCAGCCATCATAGCCGGCGCCGGGCCGATCGGCCTGGCGTGTGCCATCTCCGCCAAACGCCGCGGCATCGATCCACTCGTGATCGACGCCGGCGCGCTCGCGAACTCGATCGTCCGCTACCCGATCAACATGACGTTCTTCACGACCCCCGAGCGTCTCGAGATCGGCAATCACCCGCTGGTCTGCGCCGGCGCCAAGGCCACGCGCGAAGAGGCGCTCAAGTACTATCGCGGCGTCGCACGAGTCGCTGGCATCCGGGTCAAGACGTACACCAAGCTCGTCGGCGCGCGCGAGGTCGAAACCCGGCTGGGGCGGGAAACGATCTCGTGGGACAAACTCGTGCTCGCGACGGGCTATTTCGACCATGTCAACAAGCTCGGCGTTCCGGGCGAAGACCTGCCGCACGTCCGTCACTACTTCGACGAACCACACCTTTCCTATGGTCTCGATGTCGTCGTGATCGGCGGCAAGAACTCCGCGGTCGAAGCGGCACTGCAGTTGTTTCGCGCCGGCGCGCGGACGACGATCATCTATCGGGGGACGACGTGGCCCAAGAGCGTGAAGTACTGGCTCCGCCCCGACCTCGAAAACCGCATCAAAGCCGGCGAGATCCAGGCTCGACTCGGCAGCCAGGTGGTCGAGATCACGCCGCGCGACGTGCTCGTGCGCGGCGCGCTGGGCAATGAGGAGCGGATTCCCGCCGATCGCGTCTACCCGCTGATCGGCTTTCATCCCGATTTCGAGCTGTTCAAGCGCATGGGCATCGCGTTCGATCCGGCAACGGGACGCCCCGTTATCAATCAGGAGACGCTGGAGACCTCGGTCCCCGGCGTGCATGTCGCGGGCAGCGTGACGGCGGGCACCAAGATTTCGGAGATCTTCATCGAGAACGGCCGCTTTGATGGTGAGAAGATCTTTGGCTCGGCGACCGAGCGGCAACGTGCTCAAAGCCTATACCAAGGGATTACAAGAGAGACCGGGGAGTAGTCCCTTCCCATCCGGGATACGCGGACTAACTTGCGACGAATGTCGGAACTGCGCACCGCCCTGGCGGACGCCCTCGGCCCGCTGTACCGGATCGAGCGTGAAGTGCGGCCGGTAGGGGAGTACCGGCTATTCGTCGCAACTCAATCGCAAGACGGCTCAGAGCTCCTCGTCAAGATTCTGCCGGCCGCTTTGTCCCTCGGCATCAATGATCTGCAATTCGAGCGCGCCGTCCTGCTGATCGGCGAGCGGCTCAACCATCCGAATCTCGTTAAACCACGGGGCGCGGGCCGTGCGGGTTCGTTCGTATACCACACGCGGCCTTTCGTTCCTGGCACGACGCTCCGCGCTTGGATCGGCAACAACGGCGCCATTCCGCTCGCCCGGACCGTGGAAATCCTGCGCGGCATCTTGAGCGGCCTCGCACACGCGCACGCCGCCCAGGTCTCACATGGCGAGCTGAAGGCCGAGAACGTGCTGCTGTCTGACGACGGCGTCCTCGTTGCCGACACCGGCATCGCGAGCGCGCTCGGCAAGCCGGCGACGACGCGCAACGACATGGCGGCGGTGCAGTTGCTCACACGCGAAATGCTCACCGGCGCAAAACCGACGATCGGTGAAGAGCCGCTCGAGCAGACCCGGACGCTACCGCTGTGGCTCACCGAATGGTTGCGTTCGCGGTGGACCGATGCGGGACGCGCGCTGGCGGGGATGCGGCCGCCGCCGTCGTCCAGCTCCCAATCCTCCCAGCTCTTCGCTTAATCGCGCTCAGCCACTCCTGCAGGGCGCTAGCGAAACTTCCACCGCGAAATCACGTATCTTGCTCTAATCCCTAGTCCCTAACCCCGAGCCCCTGATGTTAAAGCCAGTCTTGCAGCTTGCCGCGATCGGCATCGTCGGCATCGGTCTCTGGAAACTCGCTGCCATGTTTCTCCTGCCGGCACTGTTTTTCGTCGTCAAGATCGGCCTGATTGTCGGGCTGGTCATGCTGGCCTTCTGGTTCTTCAATAAGAAGTCTCGTGGTAAGGAGGACACGCCTCCCCCGTCGGCGTAGTGTCCCCCGAAACACAATCGAGGCGCGCCTAGCCTGCAAATGGCCTGGCGCGCCTCGTGCTTTTCCCCTCCATGAAAGGAGGGGACCATGACCAACTGGAAAGCTGTCACTGTCGCGCTGGGACTCGCTTTGGGCTGGTTCGTGGGAAATCCGGCGGTCGCGCTCGGACCCGCTCCAGACCCACGGGCGGAGGTCCAGGTGAACGTGGCGCGCGTCGAAGGACTTACGCAGCACCTGCGCAACAATCCGCAGGACGTGGACGAGATGGAGCACCTCGCCGCGCTGTACATGGCGAACGGGTGCTATGACGCCGCGCTCGGACCGCTGGCGCGAGCGCTGCAACTCGACCCGCACCGCCGCCGCCTGTGGGTCGCGCTGGATCTTGCGGTCAAGAAGTCGGCCAGAGTGCGGATTACCGATGCGGATCTCACGACTCTGGCATCAGAATTCAGAAAGAGCGTCGAATCAAAGGCGTCGCATTAACGGCGTCGATTTGAAGAGCGTCAAGAGAAAGGCGTCGAAAAAGGCGTCGAATCAGAAACGTATTAAATACGTCTCGTTTCGACGCCTCTTTCGACGCAGTTCAAATTGACGTTTTCAGACTCGACGCCGTTGATTTGACGACGTCGATTCGACGCAGTTCAAGCGCCTACTGATCTACCCAAGTAGATCGGACGTCGTACGTCACGTTGTACACCAACTGGTTTATCAGATGGCCATACGCGTCGTTCGGATCCCGCGCCGAGAACGATGGGGTGCCACCGATGAACGATAGACCGCCGACCTCTTCCGTCGACGCGGAGCTCCTCCGCCACATGACGCCGCCGGTCCTCGTGTTCACGAGCCACACCGACAACTCGACCGTGACCGACGCCCTGAGCACCGGCGCGAGGCCCGCTGTCAGTCCGCCACGCGGCTTCACGTTGGAGATCTTGATGTGGCCGAAGAAGGCCACGGGGCAGCCGTTCGCGTCATCCGCCGACGCGAAGACCCGGCTCGAATCCGTCGAGGTGAACTCGCGCATCTCGATCCCGCTCTGCGCCGCGAGGACATACTCCTCGAAGCGATGCGTCGCGAACTGGTGGAGAGTGCCTTTGGCATTCTCCACGGAGAACTCGAACAACCCGATGTAGTGATGGGGAACGAGGTTCAAGGTCGGGGGGAGCAGCACGCGCTGTCGCGCCACTCGCCGGGGCCCTCCGCCGCATCCGAAAACGGCCAGGATGATGAAGAAGCACAACAGGACGCGAAGCACACGCATAGGGGACCTTCCACCAAGAGAAGTTTCGGGGCCCCAACATAATGCTTTACCTTACTTGAATGACTCTGTGGGCACCGTCACCGGTACGGGTTGCGCACGTATGTAGCTGACAGTCTTCCAGATAGCGCCGGGCGACATGATACCGCCGTACGCGGGCATGCCGCGTGGGCGGCCGTAGAAGATCGATTGAAACACCGCGCCGTCGGTGCCGCCGTAGCGCCAGCGGCCGTCGACCAGGCTCGGTCCCACCCATCCAAGCGCGCCCCCGCCGTGGCAGCCGTCGCAGTTCATCGCGCTGAACACCTTCGAGCCGTCCGACGCATTCGCGGAGTCGGTCGGGAGCGGGTTCTTGATCTCACCTGCGGGAGGCTGGTTGCCACCGGCCGCTATGTGCTCGGGATAGCGGACGGATGGGGGAAGGGTGGAATCCGACCGGTTGCACGCGGCGAGCATCGCGAGGAGGGCTAGAGGCCGAAGATCCAAACGATGCCTCCCTGGCTCGTGTGCCGAGCGAGCTCGGGTGCGAAGTCAGCCGGCGGCCGGACGTCTGCCGGATCGTCGGAGCGCACATCGCCCGAGAGCAAGAACCAATCGCCGCCGATGCCGGCATATACCGCGATGTACTGTTTGCCGTCCGGTCCGCGGAACGAAATCGGCGCGCCGACGACGCCCGAACCGACTTTGAACTTCCACAACTGGCGGCCGCTCTTTGCATCCCCCGCCTTGAACCAGCCGTCCAGCGTCCCGTAGAAGACGACATCTCCCGCGGTGACAACGCTGCCGCTCCAGACCGGGAATTTCTCTTCGATCTTCCAGACTCTGCGGCCGCGTGCGGCATCCCACGCGATAAACGCGCCCATGTATCCGCCCGGCCCGGCGAAGTACGGCGTGGTCGCGCCGATATACGGAGTGCCGGGAATCCGTGTCACGGGCGACGCCTCGAAGTTCATGCAGAGATTGTTCGTCGCGGTATAGAAGAGGCCCGTGCGCGGCGAATAGGCGGACGGTGAGGCGGGACTCTTCCCGCCCTCGAGACTCGGGCAGATGCCTTGCACGTTGCCCCGCGAGACGCCCGTCGTCTTCGTCGTGTCAACGATTGGCATGCCCGTCCGCTTGTTGATCCCCTTCGCCCACGTCACGTTCGCAAACGGCTCGGCGACCAGGAGCTCGCCTGTCACGCGGTCGAGCGTGTACGCGAACCCGTTCTTGTCGAAATGCACGAGCACCCGGCGCATCCGCCCGCCGACGACCATGTCGACGAGAATCATTTCGGCGTTGGAGTCGAAGTCCCAGCTATCGTGCGGTGTGAATTGATACGCCCACACCAACGCGCCGTCGCCAGGCCGGCGTGCCAGCACGCTGTTGGTCCACTTGTTCTCGCCCGGGCGCTGTTCGGTGTTGTACGGTCCGGGGTTGCCGGTGCCGAAATAAATGAGGCCGAGCTGCGGGTCGTACGAAATCCAGCCCCAGACCGGCGCGCCGCCGCGGCGCCACGAATCGCCCTCCCAGCTCGTCACGCCGATGTTGGGATCGCCGGTGTACCGGCCGTGGCCGGGCCGCGCGAGCATCGAGGAGTCGGGGCCCATGTTGTGGGCTGTCCAGAGAATCTTGCCGGTCGCGAGGTCGAGTCCCTCTGACCCATGTCAGCGATCTGCGTCTTCCACAGCTCGCGCCCTGACGCCGCATCGACCGCGACGGTGTGCCCGTCGAGCAGGTTGTAGATGATTTTGCCGTCGGCGAACACCGCGCCGCGATTGATGGCGTCACAGCACGCGATGCCGAGCGCGGTGGGATTCACGTCGGGCCGATACTTCCATTTGAGCGGGTAGCCTTCGCGTGTGAGATCGAAGGCGTACAGCACATCGGGGAACGGCGTGACGACGTACATCGTGCTGCCGACGACGAGCGGTTGGCCTTCGTGGCCGCCGAGCACGCCCGTCGAGAAAGTCCAGACC